>NZ_VLJQ01000004.1:0-12421 GCF_007829375.1 Nocardioides sp. J9
GCCGCCGCCCCTCCGACGTGCTGCAGGAGGCCCACTGGCTGGCCGGGCAGGGCGTCAAGGAGCTCTTCCTCGTCTCGGAGAACTCCACGTCCTACGGCAAGGACCTCGGCGACCTCGGCCTGCTCGAGACGCTGCTGCCCGAGCTCGCGGCCGTCGACGGCATCGAGCGGGTCCGGGTGTCCTACCTCCAGCCCGCCGAGACCCGCCCCGGCCTGGTCCGCGCCATCGCGACCACACCCGGCGTGGCGCCGTACTTCGACCTGTCCTTCCAGCACGCCAGCGCCACGGTGCTGCGCCGGATGCGCCGCTTCGGCGACCCGGACAGCTTCCTCGGCCTGCTCGAGCAGGTCCGTGGCCTCGCGCCCGAGGCGGGCGTGCGCTCCAACGTCATCGTCGGCTTCCCCGGCGAGACCGAGGAGGAGTTCCAGACGCTGTGCGACTTCCTCGTCGCCGCACGGATGGACGTCACCGGCGTGTTCGGCTACTCCGACGAGGACGGCACCGAGGCCGCCGACCTCGACGGCAAGCTCGACGACGACGAGATCCGCGCCCGCGTCCAGCACCTCAACGACCTCGTCGCCGAGCTCACGTCCGAGCGGGCCGAGGAGCGCATCGGCACCACCGTCGAGGTGCTCGTCGAGGAGGTCGACCCCGACGGCACCGGTGACGGCACCGTCGAGGGCCGCGCCGCGCAGCAGGGCCCCGAGGTCGACGGCACCACCCGCGTGCTCGGCGCACCGGACGCCCGGGTGGGCGACATCCTCACGGCGCTCGTCGTCGCGAGCGACGGCGTCGACCTGATCGCCGAACCGGCAGGAGGACAGCGRTGAGCGAGACCGGCACCGAGCAGGGCACCGCCCCGGCGAAGCCGAGCAACTGGAACCTCCCCAACGCGCTGACCACGCTGCGCATCGTCCTCGTGCCGGTCTACGGCTGGGTGCTGCTCCACGACGGCGGCGACTCCGTCACCTGGCGCACCGTCGCCTGGGGCATCTTCTTCGTCGCGATGGTCACCGACAAGATCGACGGCGACATCGCGCGCGCCCGCAACCTGGTCACGGACTTCGGCAAGATCGCCGACCCGATCGCCGACAAGGCGATCACCGGCATGGCCTTCATCGGCCTGTCGATCATCATGGACACCTGGTGGATGTGGACCATCACCGTGGTCGTCCTGGTCCGCGAGTGGGCCGTCACCCTGCTGCGCCTGTCGGTGCTGAAGTCGGTCGTCATCGCGGCTGCCGCCAGCGGCAAGTGGAAGACCGCCGTCCAGGCCCTGGCGCTCGGCTTCCTGACCCTGCCGCTGCTCGAGGTCGACGGCTGGCTCGACGTCCCCGGCGAGGTGACGTACGTCGGCGCCGTCGGCCTGCTGCTCATCGCGTTCGTGCTGACCCTGTGGTCGGGCTACGAGTTCTTCCGCGACGTCTGGAAGCAGCGCCACCAGATCCGCTCCGGCGCGCCGGCCGCCTGACGCCCACCGCCTCCGGGCGTCCCGCCGCCCTGCTGAGGGCGTCCGGGGTGAGACGCAATTCGTCCGTGGAGCGGGCGCCCTGACCGGCGTCCCTGCGGCGCGAGGGGTCACCAGCACCGGATCTTCACGAAATCGTTGCCGGACTTTTTCTCAACTTCTTGTCAGGAACCGGGGTCCGCGGTCTAGGGTCAGGGCTCTTCCCCACCCTCACCACCCCGCACGGCGCCCTCGGGCCGTCCTGCTCGGTGCCGCTCTGCGACTCCCGGAAGAAGATCGATGCGTCCTGCGAAGCAGTTGTTGTTCGGCTCCCTCGGAGCAGCCATCACCCTCTCGGGGCTCACGGTCGTCGCGGCGTCGCCGGTCGCGGCGAACCCGGAGGGCACCGGCCTGGTGATCAACGAGGTCTACGGGGGAGGGGGCAACAGCGGAGCGACCTACAAGAGCGACTTCGTCGAGCTGTTCAACCCGACGGGCGCCCCGATCTCGGTCGACGGATGGTCGATCCAGTACCGGGCTGAGGCCGGCGCCACGGCGGTCGGCACCAGCAACATCACGCCGCTCGCCGGCACGGTTCCTGCTCATGGCTACTTCCTCGTCAAGGCCGCGGACGGAGCCGGCTCCCAGCCCGCACTGCCCGACCCGGACGTCGTGGGGACCATCGCCATGGGCGGAGGCGGTGGGCAGGTCTTCCTGGTCGACAACACGACCCTGCTGAGCCCGGGCACCGGCAACATGGTCGGCGTTCCCGGCGTCGTCGACATGGTCGGCTGGGGGAGTGCCAGTGGCGGCACCTACTCGTTCGAGGGCACCGGCAAGGCGCCGGGTACGGTCAACTCGACGTCGATCAGCCGCAACGCGACGCACGCCGATACCGACGACAACGCGGCCGACTTCACCACCGGCGGCCCGACGCCGCAGAACTCCTCGGTCACCGAGGGTGACCCCGAGCCGCAGGACCTCGCTGCGGGCAGCCAGTCCGACATCGTCACCACCGTCGACGCGCAGGTCAGCGCCACGCTGACCGCCTCCGGTGGCACGGAGCCGTACTCGTGGGCGACCGGGAGCGAGCTGCCCGACGGGCTGAGCCTCTCCGCCGCCGGCGTGCTGTCCGGCTCGCCGAACGAGCAGGGCACCTTCCCGGTCACCGCCACGGTGTCCGACAGCTCCGACCCGGTGCAGACCGACGACGTCAGCTTCACCATCACCGTCGGCCCGGCGCCGGAGGTCCTGCCGATCGCGACCATCCAGGGCAACAGCGACCGCTCGCCGTACGCACCGGCGACCGGCACCGGCCAGGGTCCCGAGCAGGTGACCACGACCGGTGTCGTCACCGGTTTCTACCAGGACCCGGCGTTCGCCAACAGCGGCTTCGACGGCTTCACCATCCAGACCGGCGGCACCGGTGGCAGCACGGACGCCACGCCGGGCGCCTCCGACGGCATCTTCGTCTACTACGGCAACAACAACCCGGTGCCGTCCGGCATCGAGGTCGGCGACTCCGTGCGCGTGACCGGCCGGGTGAGCGAGTTCTTCGGGCTGACCGAGATCAACACCACGGCCGCGCAGGTCGTCGAGCTCGGCACGCCGCTGCCGCCCGTCACGCCGGTCGAGACGCCGTGGCCCACCACCGAGTCCGAGCGCGAGGCGCTCGAGAGCATGCTCATCGCGCCCACGGGCGAGTTCACGGTCACCAACTCCTACTCGACCAACCAGTACGCCGAGGTCGGCCTGGCCGCCGGGGACGAGCCGCTCAAGCAGCCGACCGAGTTCGCCGACGCCGGCGACGAGGCAGCCCTGCAGGCCGTCCGCGACGAGAATGCCGAGCGCGCCATCACCCTCGACGACGGCACGGGCGTCAACTACCTGGCCAACCAGACCACCAAGGCCCAGCCGGTGCCGTGGCTGACCCAGGGCAACGCGGCCAACCCCAACCCGCCGCGGGTCGGCGCGGGCGTCGAGTTCCACGCCCCGGTCGTCCTCGACTTCCGCAACGACATCTGGAAGCTCCAGCCGCAGACGCCGGTGACCACCGACGGCGCCGCGGTCGCGACCTTCGAGGACACCCGGTCCGCGGACGCCGCCGGCCCGAAGGACGTGCTCGGCGCCACCGGTGACCTGACCATCGCGACCTTCAACGTCCTCAACTACTTCAACACCACGGGCGAGGCCTACGCCGCGGCCGGACCGCAGCAGGACCCGCCGCTCAACACCTTCTGCACCTACTACACCGACCGGCAGAGCAACCGGATCGGCAACAACTCCTGCGGTGTGCGCCTGCTCGACGACCCGGACACCGAGCAGAACGAGGCGAACACCAACGACGGTCGCGGTCCGCGCGGTGCCGCCACCGCTGTGAGCCTGGCCCGCCAGGAGGAGAAGCTCGCGCACACGATCAACGCCCTCGGCGCCGACGTGATCGGCCTGGAGGAGATCGAGAACTCGATCAAGCTGCCCGGCGAGACCAACCGCGACGACGCGCTGGCGCGCCTGGTCGAGGTCCTCAACGTGGCCGCGCCCGACACCTGGGCCTACGTGAAGAGCCCCGGCAAGGCGCTCACCGCCGACGCCGTCGCCGAGCAGGACACCATCCGCGGCGCCTTCATCTACAAGAAGCAGAAGGTCGAGCCGGTCGGCAGCTCCGACATGCTCTTCGGCACCGACGAGTTCGCGAACGCCCGTGAGCCGCTCGCCCAGGTCTTCAAGGCCAAGGGCGCCCCGGACAGCGACGGGTTCGCGGTCATCGTCAACCACTTCAAGTCCAAGGGCGACAGCTGCACCTCCAATGAGGCGCAGACCCAGCCGGAGAAGTGCGCCGCGGGCGACAACGAGGCGAACGCCGAGGTCGGCGCCTTCAACGGCGACCGCGTCCGCCAGGCAACGCGCCTGCTGCAGTTCGCCGAGGACTTCGCCGCGGCCCGCGACGTCGAGCCGATCTTCCTCGCCGGTGACTTCAACTCCTACACGATGGAGGAGCCGATCAAGGTCCTCACCAGCGAGGACGCCGGCTTCCAGCTGATCGAGTCCGACGAGGAGAGCGACGAGAGCTACTCCTTCAGCGGCCTGTCCGGGTCGCTGGACCACGTCCTGGCCAACGACGCCGCCATGGCGATGGTGACCGGCGCCGACATCTGGGAGATCAACGCCAACGAGGCCGCGTCCTTCCAGTACAGCCGCTACAACTACAACGTCACCGACTTCTGGCTGCCGAACCAGCCGTGGGGCACCTCGGACCACAACCCGGAGGTCGTCGGCATCGACGTCCCGGACTTCACCCCGACGGAGTACGACGAGGTCCAGGTCGTCGGCACGAACGACTTCCACGGCCGGCTGCTGCCCGACGGCGGCAACGCCGCAGGTGCGGCGCCCTTCGCAACCGCGCTCGAGGAGCTGCGGCAGCAGAACCCGGACACGGTCTTCGTTGCCGCGGGTGACCTGATCGGTGCGTCCACCTTCGAGTCCTTCATCCAGGACGACGAGCCGACCATCGACGTGCTCAACGAGATGGGCCTCGAGGTCTCGGCCGCGGGCAACCACGAGTTCGACCGCGGGTACGCCGACCTGGCCGGCCGCGTGCGCGACCGCGCCGAGTGGGAGTACATCGCCAGCAACCTCGACTACGACGCGTCCATCGCGGAGGAGGACCGGGTGGCCGAGACCTTCGTCGCCGAGGTCGGCGGCAAGCGGATCGGCTTCGTCGGTGCCGTGACCGAGGACCTGCCCAACCTGGTCAACCAGGAGGGCATCGAGGGGATCACCGTCACCGACGTCGTCGACGCGACCAACGCCGCGGCGGCCGAGCTCAAGTCCGGTGACGACCCCGTCGACCTGGTGGTGCTGCTCGTCCACGAGGGCGCGCCGACCACCGACTGCTCCTCGCCCGGGTTCACCGACCCGGCGACGGTGTTCGGCAACATCGCCCAGGGCACCTCGGCCGACGTGGACGCGATCATCTCCGGCCACACCCACCTGGCCTACAACTGCCGCTACACCGTCGACGAGTGGGTGACCGACGAGCGTGCGGTCACCAAGCGTCCCGTCGTCTCGGCCGGCCAGTACGGCACGAACCTCAACCAGCTCGTCTTCAAGTTCGAGCAGGGGACCGACAACCTGGTCGCGATCGGCCAGGACGTCGTCGCCGCGGCCGGTGTCGGCTACGCCCCGGACCCGGCGGTGCAGGCCATCGTCGACGCCGCGGTGGAGGTCGCCGACGAGCAGGGCAGCGAGGTCCTGGGCTCCATGGACGGCGAGTTCCGGCGTGCGTCGTACCTCTCCTCGGCCGGCGCGACCGAGAACCGCGGTGGCGAGTCGACGCTGTCGAACCTCGTCGCCGAGGCGCAGCGCTCGGCGACCGGCGCGGACATCGCCTTCATGAACCCCGGTGGCCTGCGTGCCGACATGCTCGGCACCGAGGACCCCGAGACCGACCTGCGCGACCTCACCTACCGGCAGGCCGCCGACGTGCAGCCGTTCGCCAACACGCTGGTCACCGTCGGGCTGACGGGTGCCCAGATCAAGACCGTGCTGGAGCAGCAGTGGCAGCGCACCCCGGCGGGCACCGTGCCGTCACGTCCGTTCCTGCGGCTCGGTGCGTCGTCCGGCTTCACCTACACCTACGTGGAGACCCCGCAGACGGTGTCGGTGCCGGGCACGGCCCCGGTCAACACCTTCAAGGGCACCGTGACCGGGATGTGGCTCGACGGCGAGCCCGTCGACCTGGGTGCGACGTACACCGTCGCGGCCAACTCCTTCCTCGCCGCCGGCGGTGACAACTTCCGTGAGCTCGCCAACGGCGCGGACAAGAAGGACACCGGCAAGGTCGACCTCGCCGCGATGGTCGAGTTCATGGAGCAGTACGACGAGCAGAACCCGCTCGAGGTCGACTACAGCCAGCGCGCGGTGCTGCTCGAGCTCCCCGCTGACGCCCCGGAGGCCTACGCCCCGGGCGACACCGTCGAGTTCTCGATCGGCTCGTGGGCGATGACGGCACCCGGTGACAAGCAGGACACCGAGCTGCAGGTCAGGCTCGGCGACGAGGTGCTCGGCTCGGTCCCGGTCGACAACACCGTCGGCAACAAGCCCTACGACAGCTACGGCACCGCCTCGGTGTCGGTCACGCTGCCGGGCGACGTCGCCGAGGGCGTCCGCGAGCTGACCGTGGTCGGGCCCACCACCGGGACCTCCGTGCCGCTGCTCATCGACGTCAGCGACGGCGTCCGGGACATCCAGATCATCGGCACCAACGACTTCCACGGTCGCCTGATGGCCGACGAGGCGCCGGCCACCGCCACCTGCGCCGAGGGCACACCGGCTCCGCCGGCCACGGTCCTCTGCCCGGCGGAGCGGTTGGCCGGCACGGTGAAGCAGCTGCGCGAGGAGTACCCGGACACGGTCTTCGCGGCCGCCGGTGACCTGATCGGTGCGTCCACCTTCGAGTCCTTCATCCAGAAGGACGAGCCGACGATCGACGCGCTCAACGAGGCCGGCCTCGAGGTCTCCGCTGCTGGCAACCACGAGTTCGACCAGGGCTACGAGGACCTCGTGGGCCGCGTGCAGGACCGTGCGGACTGGGAGTACATCGCCGCCAACGTCGAGGAGCCCGAGGGTCGCGACGACCTCGCCGAGACGTGGACGAAGGACTTCGGCGGCGTCACCGTCGGCTTCGTCGGCGCCGTGACCGAGGAGCTCCCGTCGCTGGTCACGCCGGCGGGCATCGAGGGGCTGACGGTCACCGACATCGTCGACGCGACCAACGCCGCCGCGGCCGACCTCAAGGAGGACGGTGCCGACCTGGTGGTCCTCCTGGTCCACGAGGGTTCCGGGTCGACCAGCTGTGCCTCGCCGCAGTTCACCAACCCCGGCACCGTGTGGGGCAACATCACCCAGAACGTCTCGGCCGACGTGGACGCGATCATCTCGGGCCACACCCACCTCGCCTACAACTGCTCCTTCCCGGTGCAGGAGTGGGTCGACGGCGGGCGTGCCGTGACCGAGCGCCCGGTCGTCTCCGCCGGCCAGTACGGCCAGAACGTCAACCAGCTGGTCTTCTCGGTCGACGAGGCCACCGGCGAGGTGGTCGCCACCACGCAGGAGATCATCGCGATCACGGCTTCCTCGCCCGGCGACACGGCCGTCCGCGAGATCGTCGACGCCGCCAAGGAGGTCGCCGAGGAGCTGGGGTCGGTGAAGATCGGCGAGATCGCAGCGCCGTTCAACCGGGCCCGGGTGGAGGGCAGCACCGACCCGAACCGGGGCGGCGAGTCCACGCTCAACAACCTCGTCGCGGAGGTGCAGCGCTGGGCGACGGAGAGCCCCGAGTCCGGTGCCGCCGAGATCGCGTTCATGAACCCGGGTGGGTTGCGCTCGGACATGGCCGGCACGCCGGTCGGTGGGGTGCGCGAGCTGACCTACAAGGGCGCGGCGGTCGTCCAGCCGTTCGCCAACACCTTGGTCAACATGGACCTCACCGGCGCCCAGATCAAGACGGTCCTCGAGCAGCAGTGGCAGCGAACGGCGGACGAGCCCCCTGCGGTTCCGAGCCGTCCGTTCCTCAAGCTCGGTGTCTCGAAGGGCTTCACCTACACCTACGTGGAGCGGCCGGTCCTGGTGGGACCGGAGGACGCGGAGGTCCCGACGTTCGAGGGTGAGATCACCGGGATGTGGCTCAACGGCGAGCCGATCGACCTGGCCGAGACCTACTCGGTCACGGTGAACTCCTTCCTCGCCTCCGGTGGCGACAACTTCCGCGAGCTCGCGAACGGCACCGACAAGAAGGACACCGGCAAGGTCGACCTGGCTGCCATGGTCGACTACATGGCGGAGTTCTCCGACGAGGAGCCGCTCCCGGTCGACTACAGCCAGCGTGCGGTCCAGGTCGAGCTCCCCGCGGACGCCCCCGCGGCCTACGCACCGGGTGACCGCGTGAGGTTCGACGTCGGTTCGTGGGCGATGACCGCCCCCGGTGACGTCCAGGACGACGAGCTCCTCGTCAAGCTCGGCGACCAGGTCCTGGGTGCGGCCGCGGTGGACAACACCGTCGGCACGGAGCGCTACGACCAGTACGGCACGGCGAGCGTCGACGTGGCACTGACCGGCTGCCCGCCGGCCGGCGACACGGAGCTCACCCTCGTCGGCGAGGCGACCGGGACCGAGGTCCGGGTGCCGATCACCGTGCTCGAGGCCGACGGCTTCGCCACCTGCGAGCTGCCGACGATCTCGGGCACCCCGAAGGTCGGGAACACCCTGACCGGGGTCGAGGGCACCTTCTCGCCCGAGCCGGACGACGTCACCTACCAGTGGCTCGCCGACGGCGCGGAGATCGACGGCGCCACGGCGTCGACGTACACGCTGACGCCGGCCGAGGTCGACAAGGTGATCACCTTCCGGGTGACCGCCTCCGGCGCTGGCCTGGACGACGCGAGCGCGGACTCGGAGCCGACGGCCCCGGTGGCCCGGGGCACCATCGTCAACTCGGTGAAGCCGACCGTCACCGGCACGGTCCGCGTCGGCCGTGAGCTCACCGCCCACCCGGGCGTGTGGCTCCCGGCCGCCGGGGACGTCAGCTACCAGTGGCTGGCCGACGGCGCGGTGCTCGGCGGGAAGACGGCCCCGAAGCTCCGGCTGACGGGTGCCCTCGCGGGCAAGCGGATCAGCGTCCGGGTCACCGTCGGTGCCGAGGGCTACGCCGACGCCACGGCCACCTCGGTGAAGACCGCCAAGGTCGCCCGCGGCCCGGTCAACATGCGGGTCCGCACCGGCCCGGCCAAGGTCGTGGTGAAGAAGACGCAGGTCCGGGTGACGGTCACCCTCACCAACCCCGACGGCCTGGCGGTCACGGGCAAGGTGACGGTGGCGGCCTCCGGCATCAAGGCCCGCTCTGCGAAGGTCGTCAACGGCAAGGCCGTCATCACCCTGGCCCGGTTCCCGAAGGTGGGGACCAAGCGGGTGAAGGTCACCTACGCCGGTTCGAAGGCCCTCAACCCGCGGACGACGAACACCAGCGTCTTCGTCGTGCGGCGCTGACGGTCCCCACGGCCCGCAGGCAGGACAGACCCGGTCGGCCGGTGGTCGCGTGGCACGATGCGTGCCATGGGATCACCGGCCGACCTCGTCTCGCTGCTGAAGGACCTCGACGCCACCCTCGCGACAGCCGAGTCGCTGACCGGCGGCCGGGTCGCCGCGCGGGTGACGAACGTCCCGGGATCCTCGGCGGTGTACGCGGGCGGCGTCGTGAGCTACCAGACCCAGGTCAAGGTCGATGTGCTCGGCGTCGCGGCCTCGACCGTCGAGCAGCACGGGGTGGTCTCCGCCGAGTGCGCCCGCGAGATGGCCGCCGGGGTGCGCCGGGTGCTCGGCACGACGTACGCCGTGAGCACCACCGGGGTCGCCGGCCCCGACCGCCAGGAGGGCAAGCCGGTCGGCACGGTCTTCGTGGGCATCGCGGGCCCCGGCGGCGTCGAGGCGGTCGAGCTGGCGCTCGACGGTGACCGCGCCACCATCCAGGAGGCGACCGTCGACGAGGCACTGTCGGTGCTGGCTGAGACGATTGCGTCGGACCGTCGGCCAGCGGAAGATTCGGCCCTCGGGTAGCGTTGGTTCAGGACCAGAGGGTCCGGGACCGCAACGTCCAGGGAAGGGAGATCGAGATGGTGCTGTTTCGCCGCTCGCTCGGTGACATCCTGCGCAGTCGCCGCACCGAGCTCGGTCTGACCCTGCGCGAGGTCTCCGGAGCCGCCCGCGTCAGCCTCGGCTACATCTCCGAGATCGAGCGCGGCCAGAAGGAAGCCTCCTCCGAGCTGCTGTCCTCGCTGTGCGATGCGCTCGACATGCCGCTCTCCGACGTGCTGCGCGAGGTCGCCGACGCCGTCGCCCTCGAGGAGGCCGCCCTGGTCGCCTCGGCCCCCACGCTGATCACGCCGCGCCCCGCCGGCGAGGTCGTCCCCTCGGCTGCCTGACCGTCGCTGCCTGATCGCTGCCTGACCGCTGCAGGAATCCCCGGCTGACCGGGGATTCCTGCGCCTGGTGACGGTTGCAACCGTCATCAAGCGCAAGAAGACGTCACCCAGTACGCCGTCAGCGGCGCCCGGCCATCGCCTCGAGCCGCGCGATCCGGTCCGCCATCGGCGGGTGGGTGGAGAAGAAGCGCTGCACGTCGGCGGCCCGGAACGGGTTCGCGATCATCATGTGGCTGGCGCTCTGGACCTGCGGGGTGGGCGCGAGCGGCGCGCGGGCCGTGCCGACCTCGAGCTTGCGCAGCGCCGAGGCCAGGGCCAGCGGGTCGCCGGTGAGGGCGGCGCCGTCCTCGTCGGCGTCGTACTCCCGGGTCCGGCTGATCGCCATCTGGATCACCGCGGCCGCGAACGGCGCGAGCAGGGCGGTCGCGACCATGACCAGCGGGTTCGGGCGGTCCTCGTCGCTGCCCCCGCCGAAGATCGAGGTGAACGCGAGGAACTGCGCGACCGAGCTGATCACGCCGGCGACCGCCGCCGCCACCGAGCCGGTGAGGATGTCGCGGTTGTAGACGTGCATCAGCTCGTGGCCGAGCACGCCGCGCAGCTCGCGCTCGTCGAGCAGGTCGAGGATGCCCTCGGTGCAGCACACGGCCGCGTGCTGCGGGTCGCGGCCGGTGGCGAACGCGTTCGGCGCCTGGGTGGGCGAGACGTAGAGCGCCGGCATCGGCTGGCCGGCCTTCGTCGACAGCTCGCGGACGATCCGGTACATCGCCGGCTGCTGGGCCTCGGAGACCGGGTAGGCATGCATGGCACGGATCGCCAGCTTGTCGGAGTTCCAGTAGCCGTAGGCCGTCGTACCGACGCCGATGAGCGCGAAGATCCAGATGAACGCCGAGCTGCCGGTGGCCGCCGCGATCAACCCACCGACAGCGAGCAGCAGGGCGAAGATCGCCCCGAACAGGGCAGCAGTCTTGAGTCCGTTGTGGTGGCCGTGCATGTCAGGGCAACGAACGGGGACCGGCGCGGTGTTCCGGGGCGGAAGTGACGTGGGTCGCTCCGGTCACGGCATCGGCTGGCAGTGGGGGCACCAGTACGTCGTGCGCTCGCGCCCGGCCTCGCCCAGGGAGCCGGCCTGGATCGGCGTCCCGCAGCGCAGGCACGACTTGCGCTGCCGGCGGAACACCCACAGCGGGTTGCGGCGGTCGCCGGTGGTGATCGGGTCGGCCCGCGGGACCGCGGCCTGCAGCATCTGCCGGGTGCGGCGCAGCAGGCGCAGCGGGTCGCGCACCGACGACACCGGCGCCATCGGGTTCACCCCGTTGACGAAGCAGGTCTCGGCGGTCCAGATCGTGCCCGCACCGGCGGCCACGGTCTGGTCGAGCAGGGCGTCGCCGACGCGGCGGTCCGGGCGGGCGGTCAGCCGGGCCAGCGCCTCCTGCTCGTCGGCCTCCGTCCACGGGCCGAGGAAGTCGGGTCCGAGGTGCCCGACGACGGTGTGCTCGTCGGCGGTCGGGATGAGCTCGACGACGCCGAGGCGGAACCCGATCGCCTGGCTCTCAGCGGTGGTGAGCACCACCCGCGCCTCGTGCGCAGGGCCGGACCAGCGCTGGCCGGGCTTCACGACCCGCCAGCTGCCCTCCATCTTCAGGTGGGTGTGCAGGGTCAGCGGTGGACCCTCGACCGGCTCGATCCGGGTCAGCAGGTGCTTCCCGTGGGTCACCGTGCCGACCACCGTGGCGCCGGCCAGGTCGACGGTCGCGTACGCCGGCACCCGGAAGTCGCTGGACGTCAGCACCCGCCCCGCCAGCGCCCGGTCCAGCCGCATGCCGGTGCGCCGGACCGCATCACCTTCGGGCACGGTTTCCCCTCCTGGGCGATCGACGAGAGCCCCGACCGGCAGCGCGGCGGGAGGCGCGTGACAGCAGCTTGCTGCTCCCCATCATCGCGCCGGAGACGCGCTCGGCCAGTTCAAGCCCCGGCCGGCAGCGCGGCGGGAGGCGCG
>NZ_VLJQ01000005.1:0-12425 GCF_007829375.1 Nocardioides sp. J9
GGCTCTTGTGACTGATCCGTGGGTCATCGGCCGGGGAGTACGGGTCGGTGGCCGCCGAGGTTGAGCATGGCGAGGGCGATGAGCGCGTCGGGTGAGCGGAATCCGAAGGCGACGCGTGTGATGAGGCGGATCTTGGTGTTGACCGATTCGATGAGGCCGTTGGACAGGCCGTGCTCGATCGCGGCGAGGATCTCGGCCTTGTAGGTCACGATGGTGCGCTGCAGCTTCACGAAGCGTTCGATCCGGCTGCGGCGGGCCCAGCTGATCCAGTGCTCGAGCGCCTCGACTGCCTCGTGGTGGGGCAGCTGGAACACCAGGCGCAGTGCTTCCTTGAGCAGGTAAGCGCGGTGCAGGGTGGGTTCGGCCTTCGCGATCCAGGTCAGCTTCGCGGCTTGTCGGGTGGTGAGGTTCTCGGGGTTCTTCCACAACGCGAACCGGGAGTTCTTCAACGCTTTCGCGGGCCCGGTGGAGTAGTTCTCCTTGCCGGCCGCTCGTCTGGCCTGCAGTGTTGAGGGAGTCTGTCCGGTCCTGCTGCGTGCAGCGTTCCAGGCTTGGCGGCGGACTTCGTCGAGCGCGGTGGTTGCCCATTTCACGACGTGGAACGGGTCGGCGCAGCGGACCGCGTTTGGACATCGTTCGGTGACGACCTCCCCGATCCAGGCCGCGCCGTCTGCGGACACGTGGGTGATCTGAGCGCAGCGCTCGGGGCCGAGGACATCGAAGAACGCGCGCACGGTTGCCTTCTCCCGCCCGACTCCGACCCAGACCAGCCGTCCTGTGTCGTGGTCGACGACGACGGTCAGGTACTTGTGGTTGCGCTTGTAGGAGATCTCGTCGATCCCGATCCGGCGCAGTCCTGCCAACAGGTCGTGTTGGGCGGCGGTGTCGGACCAGACGCGGGTGATGATCGCACCAACGGTGCGCCATGCAATCCGCATCAACTCGGTGATTGCCGACTTCGAGCACTGGGTGGCCAGCCACGCGACCTGCTGGTCGAAGGCCAGTGTGTGGCCGGCGGCGTGTCGTGCCCACGGGACCTGGCGGACGGTGGGTCCGTGGACCGGGCAGTTCACGCGGGGCGCGTCGGCTTCGAGGAACACCTGCATCACGCCCACGTCCAGGCTTCGCCAGCGACGCCGCCCTTCGCCGTGGTCGTACCAGGATGCTCTTGTTCCACAGGTGCCGCAGCGGCCACGGCCGCCGCGACGAGGTCGCACGTGAGCGACGACGACCTCGGTCTCCTCGTCGAACTCGATCTCTTCGATGACGGTGTTCTCGACGCCCAACAGGGCGCGCCATAGGCTGGCGTTTCGCACGCCGTTCTCCGCTCAGCAGTTTCGGTCCTAGACAAGCCAGAAACCTAGAGCGGGAACGGCGTGTGGCCGTTCAGGCGCGATCAGCGACCCACGGAAGAGTCACAGGAGCCGGAAAAACGACAAGAGCCGGGCTGCTGCCCGGCTCCTGCTTGCTGTTGTGGCTGGTCTACTAGGACTCGAACCTAGACTAACTGGACCAGAACCAGTCGTGCTGCCAATTACACCATAGACCACTGCTCGCGGCTCCGGCCCGCGGAGGACCTGAACCGGCAGAAACCTTACACGCGGCCGCGCCGCGCCTCCAAAATGGCCCCGCTCGTGCGGCTCCGCACGCCCGTCCGGCGCGCGACCCACAGGGTCAGGCCGAGGTAGGACAGCGACTGCACGAGGGTCACCGGGACCGTCCACCAGGTGCCGTCGGTGGGCTGCAGCGTCTCGGTCATGTCGCCGAAGGCGATGGCCAGGCCGAAGGCGAGGAAGTTGTTGAGGACGTGCATCGCGATGCCGGCCTCGAGTCCGCCGGTGAGCAGCACGAGCACGCCGGCGACGACGCCGAACGCGAACCGGTCGAAGAAGATCGGCAGGTCCTGGCCGGCACCGTGCGCGACGGCGAACACCAGTGCCGGTACGACGACCGCGACCGTCGTACCGACCCGGGCCGGCAGCCGGGCAGTGAGCCCGCCGCACGCCTGGGTGAGGTAGCCGCGGAACGCGTACTCCTCCCCCGCCGCCTGGAGCGGGGTGAGCAGCACCACCACGAGCAGGAAGTCGCGACTCGCGCTGGTGAACGCGTTGGCACCACCGCCGAGGTCGACCGTGCCGGCGCCCTGGTCGGGCAGCACGGTGGAGACCGCCATGGTGATCGTGAGCGCGACGACGGCCAGGCCCAGGCAGGTCAGCAGCCAGCGCCAGCGCAGCCGGCCGACGACGGAGCCCATCCAGCCCGGCGTGAGCCGGTGCAGCAGGAACCCGACGAGGAAGACCGCGGGGATGGCCGCGGCCCAGCCGAGGTTGACCAGGGCGAGGAAGGACGGCGTCGCCGTGTCCCCGGAGAGCTTGTCGGCGATCTCGTCGACTCCGTCGCCGCCGAGGGCGAGCCACAGCGTGACGACGACGCCGAGGACGACCTGCCCGATGACGAACAGCGCCACCAGGAAGACGATCCCGACCGGCTGGCGCCAGCCGCCGGGTGGCCCCAGCAGGTGGAGCCGGTCGTAGGTCAGCCCCGGAGCGGTGCGGGTGTCCTCACCCCAGTGCACGCTGTAACCGCCCGAGGCTCCGCTCGCGGCCGAGCAGCTCCAGGGACTCGAAGAGCGGCGGGGAGATGCGGCGGCCGGTGACGGCGACCCGCACCGGGCCGAACGCGTTGCGCGGCTTGAGGCCGAGGCCGTCGACGAGCGCGGCCTGGAGGGCGGTCTGGATCGCGTCGGTGGACCAGGTCGGCAGGGCCGCCAGCGCGTCGTACGACGCCTGGATGACGGGGATGCCGGCCTCCCCGATGACCTTCGCGGCGTCGTCGGGGTCGACCTCGAAGGCGTCCTCGTCGACGAAGAGGAACTCCAGCAGCGCGCTGGCCTCGCTGAGCTTGTTGATCCGCTCGGCGACGAGCGGCATCGCGAGCTCGAGCAGCTGCGCGTCGGCGTCGTTGACCGGGTCGCTGAGCACGCCGTCGGCCTTGAGGAACGGGATCACCCGGTGGGTGATGTCCTCGATGCTGAGCCTGCGCATGTGGGCGGCGTTGATCGCGTCGCACTTCTTGATGTCGAAGCGCGCCGGGTTGGCGACGACGTCGGTGATCTCGAACGCCTCGACCATCTCCTCGAGCGTGAAGACGTCGCGGTCGGCCGCGATCGCCCAGCCGAGCAGGGCCAGGTAGTTGAGCAGGCCCTCGGGCAGGTAGCCCTGGTCGCGGTAAGCCAGCGCGTGCGCCTCGGGGTCGCGCTTCGAGAGCTTCTTGTTGCCCTCACCCATGACGTAGGGCAGGTGGCCGAACTGCGGGGTCGCCTTCGCGATCCCGACCTCCTTCAGCGCCTCGTAGAGGGCGATCTGGCGCGGCGTCGACGAGAGCAGGTCCTCGCCGCGGAGCACGTGGGTGATCTCCATCAGCGCGTCGTCGACGGGGTTGACCAGCGTGTAGAGCGGGTCGCCGTTGGCCCGGCAGAGCGCGAAGTCGGGGACGAACTCGGTCTCGAAGGTGACCTCGCCGCGGACCAGGTCGTGCCACGTGATCGAGCCCTCGGGCATGCGGAAGCGGACGATCGGCTGGCGGCCCTCGGCGACGAACGCCTCGCGCTGCTCGTCGCTGAGCTCGCGGCAGAAGCCGTCATAGCCCTGCACCTTGGAGCCGGCGGCCTTGCGGCGCGCGGCGGCCTCCTCGTTGGTGCAGTAGCAGTCGTAGGTGCGGCTGCTGTCGCGCAGCCTCGCCAGCGCGTCGGCGTACTTGTCGCCGCGCTCGCTCTGGAAGTACGGCGCGTGCGGGCCGCCGACCTCGGGGCCCTCGTCCCAGTCGAGGCCGAGCCAGCGCATCAGGTCGAGGATCGAGCGCAGCGACTCGTCGGTGCTGCGCTCCTTGTCGGTGTCCTCGATCCGGAAGACGAAGGTGCCGCCGTGGTGGCGCGCGAACGCCCAGTTGAACAGCGCCGTGCGGATCATGCCGACGTGCGGGCTGCCCGTCGGCGAGGGGGCCATCCGCACCCGGACCGGCGTCGTCGTGCCCTGATCGGTCGTGCTCATGCTCGTGCTTCCACCTTGTTCGTGAGGGTGCCGAGGCCGTCGATCGAGATCTCCACCTCGTCGCCGACCTGCATGGGACCGACACCCTCCGGGGTGCCGGTGAGGATGACGTCGCCCGGCAGCAGCGTCATCACGCTGGAGACGTGGGCGACGAGTGCGGGGACGTCGAAGACCATGTCGGCCGTCGTACCGTCCTGGACGACCTCGCCGTTGAGGAAGGTCTGGACCCGGCGGCCCTGGTTGAAGTCGTGCGGGTCGAGGTCGGTCTCGATCCACGGGCCCAGCGGGCAGAACGTGTCGAAGCCCTTGCCGCGGGTGAACTGGACGTCGGAGCGCTGGAGGTCGCGCGCGGTGACGTCGTTGGCGATCGTGTAGCCGTGGATGACGTCGGTCGCCTGCTCGGCGGGGACGTCGCGGCAGATCCGGCCGATCACGACGGCGAGCTCGCCCTCGTAGTGCACGTTCTCCGACTGCTTCGGGTAGAGGATCGAGTCGCCGGGCCCGATGACCGTGGTGTTCGGCTTGATGAACATCAGCGGCTCGGCCGGCACCTCCCCGCCCATCTCGGCCGCGTGGGCGGCGTAGTTCTTGCCGATGCCGACGACCTTGCTGCGCGGCAGCACCGGCGCCAGCAGCCGGACGTCCTCGAACCGGTACTCCTTCTCGAGGAGCTTCACGCCGACGTAGAGCGGGTCGCCCGCGAGGCCGACGATGACCGCGTCGTCAGCAGGCTGGCCGTACTCGTCGAGGTCTCCGGTCAGGACGCCGTAGGCCGGCTCCTCCCCCGTGGTGAATCTGACGATGCGCACCCGGCGAGCCTATCGACCTAAGGTGGTCGGTCGTGAATGCGCAGGAGGTCGTGCTCGCGCCCGCGGAGTGGCGCGCCCGCGCTGCCGCGCACGCCGAGCGCGTCGACGGCTACGTCGCGCCGCACCTGGCCCGCCGCGAGGCGCACGTGAAGCACCCCGTCTTCGACTTCCTCTTCACCTACTACTCCTACCGCCCCGCCCAGCTGCGCCGCTGGCACCCGGGCGCCGGCGTGGTGCTGGAGGACGACGGCACGTACGCCGGGCTCAAGGGCTACGAGACCGTCCCGGGCGTCCCGGGCGTCCCGGGCGGCGTGACCGTCGCGTCGTCGTACGTCGCGGCGCAGCGGCTGCTCGTCGAGTCACTGCACCGCCTGCTGAGCGCCACCGCCGCCCGCGCCCCGCACTTCGGCTGCTTCGGCCTCCACGAGTGGGCCATGGTCTACCGCCTCGCCGAGGACGAGACCCGCCACGCCGACTGGCCGCTGCGCCTGGGCCCCGCGGGCACGGACGCCGTCGTCGAGGGCCACCGCATCGCCTGCTCCCACTTCGACGCCTACCGCTTCTTCACCGCCCCGGCCCGCCCCCTCAACACCCTGCGCCCCGGCCGCGACGACCGCCCCGACTTCGAGCAGCCCGGCTGCCTCCACGCCGGCATGGACCTCTACAAGCACGCCTTCCGCCTGTCGCCGATGATCTCCTCCGACCTCGTCGCCGACTGCTTCGAGCTCGCCTGGGACATCCGCGTCATGGACATGCGCGCCGCGCCCTACGACCTCGCCGACCTCGGCTTCGACCCGGTCCGCGTGGAGACGGCGGAGGGGAAGGCGGCGTACGTCGAGGCCCAGCGCGGGTTTGCCGAGCGCGGTCGGCCGCTGCGGGCGAGGCTGGTCGAGGAGTGCGAGCGCCTGCTGCGGCTCTGACACTGACAACCCGGCGTGCTGCACGCTCGTCAGACGGGCAGGAGCCCCTGGGCGTGGAGGACGATCGCCGAGAGGACGACGACGGCTGCCGTCGCCGCTGCGAGGACGACCCTGACGCCGCGCTTCACGTCCATCACCAGGCTTCCCGAGCGCGGCCCGCGGCCTCTCCGCGGACCTCGCACGTCGTCCCACACCGGCGATCCGACCACGGTCCCGGCAAGGCCCTCGATGAGGTTTCGCTGCTTCTCCCAGCGACGGTCGGAGCCGGAGGCCGCTGACCTCATCGAGAGCAGGTACAGGTGGCTCGCGTCGATCTCGACGTCGTAGTGACGCCCGACCTCCTCGAACGCCCGCACCACGTCGGCGGTGAAGAACCTGCGTGCGACGTGCTCTCCGCCTTCGGCGACGAACAGGCGGAACCGGCGTCCGCCCCCGACGTCGACCAGCTGCGACCGGTCCCAGTGCTCCGGCGTCAGGCGGATCCCGAGGAAGCTGCGGAGGTGCCCGAAGTCGAGGACCATCTGAGGCATGCGCTCGGGCAGCTCGATGACGGCGTAGGCGTGCCGCCGCTCGACCAGCTGCGCCCTGGGGTGCGCAGAGGACGACAGCAGGTGACCTATCTCGATCCGGGTGCCGTGCGCGCCGTACCTGACCACTCCGAAACGACGCGGCTGGTCGCCGTGACGGAAGGGCGTCGCCGTGTAGCCGCGCGCCCCGTCCGCCACTGGCGTGAACCGACCGCCAGCGCGCAGGGCGAATGCCTCCAGCCGGTCGACCGAGGCGGGCGTGAACCGCACGACCTGCCACAGGCAGAACACGGACAGGAACGCAACCGGCACGCCCACGACCAGGGGTCCGGCCACCAGCTCGTCGAAACGCATCTCCGCCAGCCCCATGCCCAGCCCCGTCAGCGCCGCAGCCGCCGCC
This sequence comes from Nocardioides sp. J9, assembly GCF_007829375.1. Classification (NCBI taxonomy): domain Bacteria; kingdom Bacillati; phylum Actinomycetota; class Actinomycetes; order Propionibacteriales; family Nocardioidaceae; genus Nocardioides; species Nocardioides sp. J9. Next base: position 6,706 of record NZ_VLJQ01000005.1, read on the forward strand.
GTCCCGCGTAGGCCACGCGCGAGGGCAGCGAGCTCGTCCCGCGCGCCGTCGTCCGCTGCTGACTCGTCGACCTGGTCGTCGTGCGTCACAGCAGCCCCTTCGACCCTGGTCCCGTCTCCCCGGGCTCGCCCGAGGCTGTCGCCCGACCGTCCGGGCCGGCACCGGCCCGCACGTGGATGACCGACTCTAGGCGCTTCGGAGAAGGACCGGGCCTCGACCATTCGACGCGGGGACGCGTCCTGGGCCAGCATGACCCGCATGGCGGCCGGCGCGACGATGCACACCTTCGAGATCGAGCTGGCCGACACCGATCGCGGCGTCTACGAGCAGTTCACGCTGCGCGCCGCGCGGCACCCGTCGGAGACCGAGGCGTACCTCGTGACGCGCGTGCTCGCATACTGCCTCGAGCACGAAGACGGCATCGCGTTCAGCGAGGGAATCTCCGCGACCTCCGACCCAGCGGTTCTCGTGCGCGACATGAGCGGGAAGCTGCTGGCCTGGATCGAGGTCGGAGCACCCGATGCAGCGCGCCTCCACGCGGGCAGCAAGGCGGCCGAGCGCACGACCATCTACACCCACCGAGACCCGGCCAGGGTCCTGGCGCAGTGGGCGGGTGCGAAGATCCACCGCGCAGACGAGATCGTCCTGCACAGCTTCGAGCCCGGGTTCATCGATTCCGCCGTGGCGGCCCTCGAGCGCCGCAACGCGCTCACGCTGACCGTCACCGAGCGGCACCTCTACCTCCAGCTGAACGGGGCGAACCTCTCCTCGGCGATCCACGACCAACCGATCCGCTAGTCGCGCGGCCCCGCCCCGCAGCCAGACACCGGCACAGTGGCCGGAAGAGGGGACGCTCGGGCCGATCCTGCTCAGGCCGATCCTGCTCAGCCCGATCTCATCACGCGGTGGACCAGTAGACGCGGCGGGCGTTCTCGCCCCAGAACTTGGCCTGCTCGGCTTCGTCGACCTGGCCCACGACGACAGAGAAGGTCTCGAGCATCTGCCCGTGGGTCCCTCCCATGGTCTCGATCGGCAGGTTGGACCCGAACGCCACCCGGTCCCAGCCGAGCTCCTCGATCACGGTGTCGAGCCACGGTCGGAGGGTGGCCTCCGTGGTGTCGCGGGTGACCATGCCGAGCCCGGTCAGCTTGCAGAGCGCATCGGTCGACGCAGCGAAGTCGTGGATCGCCGTCGTCCACGCGGCCCGGGCATCGGGGTCGGTCCCCGTGGGCCACCCCGTGTGCTCGAGGACGACGCGAAGGTCGGGGAACCGCTCGAGCGAACGCAGCCAGGCAGTCATGCCCTCCGGGTTCGTCACGAGGTCGAACACGAGGCCACGCTCCTCGAGCCAGCGCAGGATGGTGTCCGCGGCGTCCGTGCCCGGCTCAAGGCCGTACAGGACCCGCAGTCCTCGCAGCCGGGAGCTCTCAGCCTGGGTCTCGAGGTCGGCCACGATCTCGTCCCGGGCCAGCGTCGGGTCCACCGTGGCGACGATCGCCAGGTCGAGGTCGTTGTCGTCAGCCAGCTGGTCGACCCACCGGGTCTCGGCGAGGTAGGCCCGAGGCAGGGTGGTGGCCGACACGTGCACGAACGCGTCCACCGACCTGGTGTCCCCCTCGCGGTAGTCGGGCAGCAGGAAGTCGGCGTACAGCTCCGGGAAGTCGATGGCGTCGGCCCAGACCTTCAGTCCGGGGTACCAGTCGTGGTTCGTCACGTCGATGAGGTGCATGTGGGAGTCGACGATGGGCATGGGTCCTCCTGGTGGTCAGTGCATGGTGATTCCGCCGGAGACGCTGAGCGTCTGTCCGGTCACGTAGGTGGATTCCGGGCCGACGAGCCACAAGATGGCTGCTGCGACCTCGGTGGGAGTGGCCAGGCGCCGCAGCGGGACGGCGCCCACGAGTCGCTCGAGGTACCCCTCGTGGTCGGCAGTGGCGCTGTCGACCATCTGTCCCTCGATCGGGCCGGGCGCCACGACGTTCACCCTCGCGCGGTGGCGCGCCAGCTCACGCGCCAGGGACTTCGCAGCACCGATGAGGGCCGCCTTGGTGGCGGAGTACGCCACCTCGCGCCCGGCCCCTGCCCGGGCGGAGTCCGAGCTGACGAAGACGATGGCCGACTCGGGCCTCCGGGTGAGGGCGGGCAGGAGCGCCTGCGTGAGCAGGAGCGGGGCACGCTGGTTGACCCGGTACATGACGTCCCACGCCTCGGTGTCGGACGTCGCGAAGGGCTCGACCCGGGCAATTCCCGCGCAGTGGACGAGCCCGACGTGCTCGACGTCGCCCGACGCACACCGCTCGACGACGTCTGCGGCGAACTCCCGCACCTGAGCATCGTCGACCAGGTCGAACGTGGCCGCACTGACGTGGGGTCCGGATGGCTCGTCTGGAGGCACCACGTCGGCCGCGACGACGTCGTAGCCCGCGGCAGCTGCGCGGGTGACCACGGCCGCACCGACGTCACCCCGGGCGCCGGTCACGACGAGGACCCGGTCCACGTCACCACGACTTCAGGGTGGGGAGCACCTGCTCGGCGAAGCGCTGGAGGTTCTCCATTCCCTCGCCCCGCAGGTCCATGCCGGGGTGGGGACCGAACAGCACGAGGTCGGTGAGCCCGAGGTCCTTGACGAACGGCTCCAGCACGGCCAGCACGGTGTCGGCGTCGCCGATGAGCTCGTTGGCACGGTRGGCGYCGSCCGCCGGCTCGAGCCCGTAGTCGAGGTCCGGGTCGCCGAACTCCGAACGGATCTTGCGGTAGTAGTCCCAGCGGTCGAAGTACAGGTACTGGTTGCGGGCCCAGACCTTCTCGGGGTCCTCGTCGGTGACCGTGATGCTCCAGGGGTTCGAGACCCTCGTGGAGCCGGGCTCGTGCCCGGCAGCGGCGAGCGCCTCGTGGTAGGCCGCGTGCACGGCCGGGTCCACCGAGGCACCCGCCAGGTTGGCTCCGTGCCGACCTGCCCGGGCAGCCGCGGCCGGCGTGGTGGCCGCGACCCACAGGGGCGGGTGCGGCTGCTGCAGCGGGGTCGGCTGGACCCGGAGGCCGGGGATGGTGAAGTACTTGCCCTCGTGCTCCACCGGCTCGCCGGTCCAGCCCTTCTTGAGCAGCTCGATGGCCTCCTCCATGCGGGAGGGGCGCGTGCGGGGGTTCAACCCGAACGCGACGTACTCAGCGACCCGGTGGCCGCTTCCGATCCCCACGTCGAGGCGGCCGCCCGACAGCTGGTCGAGGACCGCCGTCTCCTGGGCGAGCGCGAGCGGGTGGTGCAACGGCGCCACGTAGATGTACGAGCCGATCCGCGCCGTCGACGTCCGGTGGATCAGCTCGGTCAGGAAGATCGGGATGGAGGGTGCATAACCGTCCTCGCTGAAGAAGTGCTCCTGGACCAGGAGCGAGTCGAAGCCGAGCTGCTCGGCCTGTTCGAAGGTCCACAGGCAGTCCTCCCACAGCTCCGTCCAGGACTGGGTGCGGTGTGGCGACGCCTTCATCTCGAGCGTGAGTCCGACTCGCATGATTCCTCCTTGACTCGGGGAACCAGTCTCTGGTCGGACTGCTCCAGACCGCCAACACCAAAGGCAGTGGCGATCTAGCATCTCGATGTTATGGATCTGTCGTTGCGCGACCTCGAGTACGTCCTCGCCATCGCGGAGGAGCGGAGCATCTCGCGAGCGGCACAGCGTCTCCACATGGCGCAGCCCGCCCTCAGCCAGTCCCTCCAGCGGATGGAGCGACGTCTGGGCGCCCGCCTCTTCGAGCGCACGAGCCGGCGAGTGGCACCGACCCCGGCCGGAGAGGTCCTGGCCGAGGCCGCGGAGTCGATTCTGGGTGACGTCCGCCGGGCAGTGGAGAGGACGAGGGTCACAGCAGGCCTGCCCGGCGTCCTCCGCATCCACGTCAGCGAGCCTTCGCTGCTCACTCCTCGTCGCATCCTCGCGGCCGCCCGGGCGAACGTGCCGCAGGTCGCGATCCACCAGACCACCCTTCCGCGTGCGGACGTGGCACGGCAGCTTCTCGCCGGGGACCTGCACCTCGCCATCGGCGGCAGGTTCCGCCGACCGGGGCTCAGCAGCATCTACGTGAGGGAGGAACGTGTCGGTGCGCTGGTGGGCAGTCGGCATCCGCTCGCCGAAGCGCCCTGCGTGACGGCAGCGGACCTCTCCCTCTTCCCGATCTTGTCGGTGGACGAGGAGATGAGCTCCTGGAACGACTGGGTCCTCCGCTACCTCGCGGAGCACGACCTGGGTCCGACGTGGACCAGGGAGGTGATCTTCGGCCTGAGCACGGGCGGCGACATCCTGCACGACCAGCAGAGCGTGCTGCTGACCCTGGAGTCCGTGGGTCGGGACTACCTCGACGGCCTGGTGTGGAAGCCGCTTGAACCGGCCCGGACTGTCCCGTGGTTCATCACCTACAGCGACGAGGAGCTGTCCGCGAGTCCGGCGGTGGCCACCGTGCTCCGTGTCACCGAACGCCTGGCCATCGACCAGGGCTGGACCGCGAGCGAGAACGTCCGGTGAGCCGAGCACGTCGGCGTCACGGCGCGGGCGCGGGTTGGGGCGAGCCGACAACGATGATCACCAGCCAGCCTGCCTCGTCCACAGGCGCTTTCGTCGCAGGTCTTCTGCGGACGTTTGTGTCGGACCCCTGGTGTTGGGTGGGGTCATGGTCACCGATCGGGCGGTGGCGGAGATGACCGCCAACCAGGTCCTCGACTTCGTCGAGGACCAGCACGCGGTGCGCCAGCAGGCCGAGCGCGACATCCTCCGCGCCGCCTACCAGTGGGCCGTCCTGCACAACCCCGACACCCTCCCGGTCCACGACAAGCGCGGCCGCGACCGCGCCAGGCCCGCCGGGGCCGAGGGCACACCCAGGATCACCGAGTACGCCGCCGCCACCTTCGGCGCCCGCATCCAGACCAGCCCCTTCGGTGCCAAACGACTCATCGCCGACGCCGTCGACCTGCACCACCGACTCCCCAAGCTGCAGGCCGGCATCGACGCCGGCACCGTCCGCGTCCGCCACGCACGCCACGTCGCCGAGGCCACCCGCGACCTCACCAGCGACGAAGCAGCCTGGGTCGACCACGAAGTCCACGAGGTCGCCGACGGCCGGCTGCCCTGGACCCGGTTCGAGACCCTCGTCGAGGCCAGGATCACCGCCGCCGCCCCCGAGCTCGCCAGGGCGAAGGAAGAAGCCGCCGAGAAGGACCGCTTCGTCCGCATGTCCCGCGTCAACCGCCACGGCATCGCCACCCTCACCATCCGCGACCACGCCACCGTCATCCTCGCCGCCGACACCGCGTTGAACGCCGTCGCCACGAGCCTGGAGGAGACCCTCCCGGACGTCAGCAAGGTCGAGCGCAAGCTCGCCGCGTTCGCCCACCTCGTCAACCCCGACACCCACCCCGACCTCTCCGTCGGACCGGTGAAACCCAAGGTGAAGATCTACCTCCACCTCACCCCCGACTCCCCCATCGCCAGGTTCGAGGGCCACGGCCCCGTCACCACCGCATGGGTGCGCAAGACCATCGCCCACGTCGCCGGCAAGGTGCAGGTCCTGCCGGTCATCGACCTCAACCAGACCATGGCCGTCGACGCCTACGAGATCCCCCRRCGCCTGCGCGAGATGGTCCACCTCATCCACCCCGCCGACGTCTTCCCCTACGCCGTCAACACCTCGCGCAACGTCGACATCGATCACCAGGAACCCCACAGCGAAGGCGG
>NZ_VLJQ01000006.1:0-10426 GCF_007829375.1 Nocardioides sp. J9
CGGGGCGGTGCCGGTCGCCGAGCTCCTCCCCGAGCTCGGCCCGGACACCGGGCTCACCCTCCAGGGCGTCGAGGACGGTGGCCTGCTCACCGTCACGGCCGGGGTCGACGAGCCGCCGCCACGGGTCTACGACGACGTCGTCGAGGCGATGGCCGACGTCGTCGAGGAGGACCTCGAGCCGTGGCGCCCGGCCACGGGTCGTCGTACGGCACTGGTGGCGGCGAGCCTCTTCCTCGCCCTCGGCGCTGCGGCCCTGCTGGTGCAGCGTGGGTCCGACCTCGCTGCGGGCGCGACCGTCGCGGTCGCCGTCGGGCTGTGTGCGGGTGCCGTGGTGCTGTCCCGCGTCCAGCGCGAGGCGGAGGCGGCGGTCGGCGTCGCCTGGCTCGGCGCCGGGTACGCCGCCGCGGCGGGTGTGATGCTCGCGCCGCAGGACGCCGCGCTGCTCGGCCGGCCACTCGCCTGGGCGGGCGCGGGTGCCCTCCTCGCCGGGCTGGCCTGCGTGCTGGGCCTCGGCGCCGGACGGACCCTCGTCTTCCCGCCCGTGGTCGTCGGCGCGCTGGGCCTGGTCCTCGGGCTCTACCTCGACGCCGGCGACGGGGCCGTCGGCGCGGCCGAGGTGATGACGGTGGTGCTCTGCCTCGTCGTGCTCGCCGGCAGCGTGTTCCCGTGGCTGGCCCTGGGCGCCACCTCGACCCGCGTCCCCGAGCCCCACCCGGTCACCGGGGCCGTCGAGCCGGACGCGACCACCCCGACCGCACCGACTGCACCGCCGGGCACCGACGTCGCCGAGATCGCGGACCTCGTCGCCGGCACCGACCGTGCCGACCGTGCTGCCGGCGTCGACGTGGCGCGCCAGCAGGTCGCCGCGGACGCGCGGGTCGCGCACGAGATCCTGCTCGCCATCACCGGCACCGTCGGCCTCCTGGTCGTGGTCGCCGCTCCGCTGGCCGTCAGCCTGGGCGTTGCCGGCACCCTGCTGGCCGTCGACGCGTGCCTGGTCGTCATGTTGCGCACCCGGCAGTACCGCACCGGCAGCGAGGTGCTCGCCGGCCTGGTGTCGGGTGTCGCCGGGCTCGCGGCCACGGCGCTCGCGGTGCTCGTCCTGCACGACGACTGGCGCCCGACGCTGAGCGCGCTGCTCGCCGTCGTCGGCGCGGTCCTGCTCGTCGCCACGCTCGTGCCGGCTGCCCCGTCCGTGCGGCGCGGGCGGCTCGGCGACGTCCTCGAGTCGACGGCACTCATCGCGCTGCTGCCCCTGCTCGTCGTCGCGGTCGGGCTGTTCGAGTCCGTGCGCGGGGCGCTCGGCTGATGGCGTCGAGGAAGGACCTCGTCGAGGCCCACGCGTTCAACCGGCGCCGCCTGGTCACGGCGTTCGTCTCCGGCGCACCCGGTGGGCGCGAGGTCGAGCCTGCCCGACCGAGCCGGACCGTCGTCGGCGGCATCGCCCTGTCGGTGCTCCTGCTCGCCGGCGCTGCGGTCGCCGGTGCCCTCACCCAGCGTCCCACCGTCGACTGGGACCGCCCCGGCCTGCTCACCGACGACCGCGGCGCGCTCTACGTCATCCTCGACGAGGCCCGGGCGCAGGGGCACGAGCAGCTGCGCCCGGTCGCCAACGCGACGTCGGCCCGACTCGTCCTCGGCGCCGACGTGACGACCACGAAGGTCCCCGACGACGTCCTGGCCGACCGGAGGAAGGGACCCTCGATCGGGATCCTGGACGCGCCCCCCACGGTCCCCGCCGCCGACCACCTGCTCAACACCGGGTGGGTCGCGTGCACCGCCGACGGCAAGGGGGTGCAGGCCGAGGTGCGACCGACCCGGTCGGTACAGGTGACGCCCGACCTCGGGTTCGTCGTGCGCGGCGTCCCGAGCGGCCAGCGCTACCTCGTCGCCCAGGCGTCGGTCCCGGGGCACCCCGTGCGCGCCTACGCCTACCGCGCCCCCGACCGGGACGGGCTGTACGCCGACCTCCGCCTCGACGCCAGCAACGAGGTCCGCGTCCCCGACGCCTGGCTCGACCTGTTCCCTGCCGGCGGCGCGCTCACGGCGAGCGGGCTCGGGCTGCAGGGCTGGGGCGAGCCGGTCGACCTGCCCGGCTACTCCAGGGCCCGGGTCGGCGACTTCCACGAGCGCAGCGGCCAGCACTACGCCGTGAGCCGCGACGGGTTCGTGCTGCTGAGCGACTTCGCCCTCGCCGTCCTGCGCAACACCCCGGTCGGCGGCGGCCTGCCGCGTGCGGTCCGCGCCGTGGGCGGCGAGCGCGACTTCCGCACCGCCGCCCGCACCTACGACGCCCGCTGGCCCGAGGACCTGCTCCGCGACGGCGCCGCCCAGCGCACCGACACCCTCTGCGGCGTCCTCGAGACGGCGGAGGACGAGGAGCCGGCCGTCCTCTTGGCGACCTTCCCCCCGGGCTCGGCGATGATCGATGACGTCGGCCCCGCCCAGGCCGCCGTCGTGGTCGAACCGGGGTACGGCGCCGTGGTGCGCTCCGCCGGCTGGGACACCTCCCGCAGCGACAGCGTCCACCTCGTCGACGACACCGGCCGCAGCTACCCGGTCGCGGGGCGCACCGAGCTGGAGAACCTCGGCTACGGCCGGGTGCCCCCGGTCGTCGTACCGTCCGCATGGCTCGGGCTCCTCACCCCCGGCCCCGAGCTGTCGCAGTCCGCCGCGCTCTGCCCGCCGCGAGCCTCGTCGCCGGGCTCGTCGCCGGGCTCGTCGCCGGGCTCGTCGGCGAGCGGTGCGGCATGCCCCTGAGGCGGGCGCCGGCGGAAATGCGAGACGGCGCCGACCCGCTGGTCGACGCCGTCCGATGGCGGAGGTAGGGGGATTCGAACCCCCGAGGGCTGTTAACCCAACCCGCTTTCCAAGCGAGCGCCATAGGCCACTAGGCGATACCTCCGCGGAGGAGGTTACCGGTCGGCGACCGGGTCGAGGAAATCGCCTCGTACCCCGCTCGACTCCCGCGTGGGTGCCGCTCGGGTCCGCCCGGCCCGGAGTTCGGTGCGCCCGGTGGGGTCGTCTACAGTGGGGGACAACCCCCCGTGCGGCGGTATCTCACCCAACTCCCCCAGGGCCGGAAGGCAGCAAGGGTAAGTGAGCTCTATCGGGTGTGCGGGGGGCCTTTGCGTCCCGGGGCCGGTGCCCTGTCGGGGTGTCGGGGCCGCTGGTTAGTGTTCAGGGGTGGACTCCCCGCTTGCGCTCTACCGCCGCTACCGGCCCGAGACCTTCGCCGAGGTGATCGGTCAGGAGCACGTGACCGAGCCGCTGCGCGCCGCGCTGGCCGGCAACCGGGTCAACCACGCCTACCTCTTCTCCGGGCCGCGTGGTTGTGGCAAGACCACCAGCGCGCGGATCCTCGCCCGCGCGCTGAACTGCGAGCAGGCCCCCATCGCCGACCCGTGCGGCGAGTGCGAGAGCTGCCGCGACCTGTCCCGCAACGGCCCCGGGTCGATCGACGTCATCGAGATCGACGCGGCCTCGCACGGCGGTGTCGACGACGCGCGCGACCTGCGCGAGAAGGCGTTCTTCGCCCCGGTGAAGAGCCGCTACAAGGTCTACATCATCGACGAGGCCCACATGGTCACCACGCAGGGCTTCAACGCCCTGCTCAAGCTCGTCGAGGAGCCGCCGCCGCACCTGCGATTCATCTTCGCCACGACCGAGCCGGAGAAGGTCATCCCGACCATCCGCTCGCGCACCCACCACTACCCGTTCCGGCTGATCCCGCCGCGGCTGCTGACGAGCTACCTCACCGAGCTCTGCGAGCGCGAGGGCGTCTCCATCGAGCCGGCCGCGCTCCCGCTCGTGGTGCGCGCCGGCGCCGGGTCCGCCCGCGACACCCTCTCGGTGCTCGACCAGCTGCTCGGCGGTGCCGGACCGGCCGGCGTCACCTACGACCTGGCCAGCGGCCTGCTCGGCTACACCCCCGACACGCTGCTGGACGACGTGGTCTCCGCGTTCGCGAGCGGCGACGGCTCGGCGGTGTTCGGTGTGGTCGACAAGGTGATCGAGACCGGCCAGGACCCGCGCCGGTTCACCGAGGACCTGCTGCGCCGGCTGCGCGACCTCGTGATCCTCTCCGCCGTCCCCGACGCCGCCGCGTCCGGCCTGCTCGACGTGTCCGGCGACCAGGCCGACCGCCTCGTCGCGCAGGCCAACGCCTTCGGCCGCGCCGAGCTCACCCGCGCCGCCGACCTCGTCGCCACCGGCCTCACCGACATGCGCGGCGCGACCGCGCCGCGGCTGCTGCTCGAGCTGATCTGCGCCCGGATCCTGCTCCCGGCCGCCGACCACAGCACCGAGGGCGTCATGGCCCGCCTCGACCGCCTCGAGCGCCGCATCTCCATCAGCGGCACGACGTCCGCCGAGGCCGCCCCGGCGGTGGCCCCCGTCGTCCCGGCCCAGGACCGCCCGGCGCCGTCGCGCGCCGAGCGCGCCGCGCCGGAGCGGGTCGACGAGCGCCCGGCCGCCGCGGCCCCCACGATCCAGCCGCAGGTCGTCCAGCCGCCAGCCCCGCAGCAGCCTGCCGCGGCCCCCACCCAGCAGCCGGCTCAGCAGCCGGTCGAGCAGCCGGTCGAGCAGCCGGTCGAGCAGCCGGTCCAGCCCACGCCGCCGCCGGCGCAGCGCCCGGAGCCCGCAGCGTCCCAGCCGCCGGCGCCCGCGCCGGCCGCCGGCGGGGGCAGTGGGGGCAATGGGGGCAGCGGGCTGACCCTGGTCGACATCCGCCGGCTGTGGCCCTCGGTGATCGACCGGGTGAAGGGCGTCAAGCGGGTCACCTGGATCCACCTGACCCAGAACTCCCAGGTCGTCGCGTTCGACAACAACGTGATCTCGCTCGGGTTCCAGGCCGACGGCCCCCGCCGTTCCTTCGAGTCGGGCGGGCACGCCGACATCGTCCAGCAGGCGGTGATCGACGAGATCGGCGCCACGGTGCGCATCGACGCGATCATCGACCCGGCCGCCCAGCCCGGCGGCACCCCGCCGCCCGCCCCGGCGGCTCCTCCCGCGCAGGCCGCCCCGGCCCAGCCGGCGGCCGGCTCCCCGCGGATGGCCGACATCCAGGCCCGCGAGGACGAGTNCGGCGCCACGGTGCGCATCGACGCGATCATCGACCCGCCGGAACCGGCCGGTGACGCCCCGCCGTGGGCGGTGCCCGGCGACGCGGCACCCGCGGCCCCGGCCGAGCCGACCCCGCGCCGGCCCCGGATGGCCGACATCCAGGCCCGCGAGGACGAGTACGCCGCGGCCCCGCCGGAGGACCCCGACGCGCACGTCGACCTCGACGACGCCGAGGTCGATGCCGAGTCGAGCGCGGAGCTGCTCGCCCGCGAGCTCGGCGCCCAGGTGATCGAGGAGATCCCGCGCGGCGGCTGAGTCGCCCCGCCCACCCCGACCCGCACCACTGCCCACCACACCCCCGAGGGAAGAGACGACCGATGAGCCAGAACCCGTTCGACGCGCTGGGCGGAGGCGGTGGCCTCGACCTGAACGCCCTGCTCCAGCAGGCCCAGCAGATGCAGGAGCAGCTGGTCGAGGCGCAGCAGCGCCTGGCCGACGCGACCGTGGAGGGCACCGTCGCCGGCGGTGCGGTGAGCGTGACGCTCACCGGCTCCGGCGAGCTGACCGCCGTCACGATCAAGCCCGAGGCGGTCGAGGGCACCGACGCCGACGCGCTCGCGGACCTCGGTGACCTCGTCGTGGCGGCCTTCCGCGACGCGCGGGCGAAGGCCGACCAGCTCGCCCAGGACTCCCTCGGCCCGCTCGGCGAGATGGGTGGCATGGGCGGCCTCCCCGGCCTCGGCGGCTCCGGGCAGGCTCCGGGCCAGCCCGGCCAGCTCGGGTTCTGATCGGGCACCAGCCGTGTACGAAGGTGTCGTCCAGGACCTGATCGACGAGCTCGGCCGCCTGCCGGGCGTGGGTCCGAAGAGCGCGCAGCGGATCGCGTTCCACCTGCTGCAGGCCGACCCGGCCGACGTACGCCGCCTCGCAGACGTGCTGGTCGAGGTCAAGGACAAGGTCAAGTTCTGCACCGTGTGCTTCAACGTGGCCGAGGACGACCAGTGCCGCATCTGCCGCGACCCGCGCCGCGACCCGTCGGTGCTGTGCGTGGTGGAGGAGTACAAGGACGTCGTCGCCATCGAGCGCACCCGGGAGTTCCGCGGCCGCTACCACGTGCTGGGCGGGGCGATCTCGCCGATCGACGGGATCGGGCCGGAGCAGCTGCACATCCGTGAGCTGCTCACCCGCCTCGGTGACGGCACGGTCACCGAGGTGATCCTGGCGACCGACCCGAACCTCGAGGGGGAGGCCACGGCCACCTACCTCACCCGGATGCTCGGCCCCCTGGGGTTGCGCGTCACGCGTTTGGCCAGTGGACTGCCGGTGGGAGGGGACCTCGAGTACGCCGACGAGGTCACCCTCGGACGGGCATTCGTCGGAAGGCAGGCAGCGACATGAGCGGACACGGCAACGGCACCGCCGACACCAGCGGCGAGCAGCTTCCAGGGCTCGCGGCCCTCGAGGCGCTGATCGCGGTCGAGACCGAGACGGTGCGCTTCGCCGACGACATCGCGTCGTCGGTGCGTTCCTTCCTCGACGGCCTGCGGGTCGTCGCGGCCGAGGCGACCGGCGGTCAGGCGGTGTCGCTGCTGCTGCTGCAGATCGGCCAGATCGCGCTGACCGGCGCCCGGCTGGGCGTGCACCGCGACTTCTCGCCCCGCGAGGAGTTCCAGCCGGACGACGGCCCGGACCCCGACCTCGACGAGCTGCGGCTCCAGCTCGCCGAGCTGCTCGGCGACCTCGACACCTACAGCTACGTCTTCGACCCCTACCAGCCCGAGGTGGTCGAGGGCCTGCTCTCCGACGACCTCACCAGCGTCGCCGCCGACCTCGCGGTCGGGGTGCGCCACTACGAGGCCGGTGACGTCGAGGAGGCCCTGTGGTGGTGGCAGTTCTCCTACGTCTCGTCGTGGGGCACCCTGGCCGGTGCGTCGATGAAGGCGCTGCTCTCGGTGGTCGCCCACGACCGGCTCGACGTCGACCTCGCCAGCACCGGGGAGATCGAGCTGGTCGAGGCGGCGTCCGCCGCGCTGGACAGCCCCGAAAACGCCTAGCGCCGCTCGGTAGAATCGCCCCGGAGCCAGGCTCCGAGGCCCGGCGGCCAGGCGGTCGCAGGGTGCGTCCCTTCCCCCGAACCGCCAGGAGTGAGCCCCCGTGGGCATTGTCGTGCAGAAGTACGGCGSCTCGTCGGTCGCCGATGCCGCCGGCATCAAGCGCGTCGCGCAGCGCATCGTGAACACCAAGAAGGCCGGCCACCAGGTCGTCGTCGTGGTCTCGGCGATGGGGGACACGACGGACGAGCTGATCGACCTCGCCAACGAGGTGTCGCCGCTGCCGCCCGCGCGCGAGCTCGACATGCTGCTCACCGCCGGTGAGCGCATCTCGATGGCCGTGCTGGCCATGGCGATCCAGAACCTCGGCCACGAGGCCCGCTCGTTCACCGGCTCGCAGGCCGGCGTGATCACCGACGCCGCGCACGGCAAGGCCAAGATCATCGACGTCACGCCGGGCCGCATCGAGGCAGCGATCAACGAGGGCGCGATCGCCATCGTCGCCGGCTTCCAGGGCGTCTCGCAGACGACCAAGGACATCACCACGCTGGGCCGCGGCGGATCGGACACGACCGCCGTCGCGCTCGCGGTGGCGCTCGAGGCCGACGTGTGCGAGATCTACTCCGACGTCGACGGGATCTTCACCGCCGACCCGCGCATCGAGCCCCGCGCCCGCAAGGTGCCGCGGATCTCCTACGAGGAGACCCTCGAGATGGCCGCGCAGGGGGCCAAGATCCTGCACCTGCGGTGCGTCGAGTACGCCCGCCGCTACGGCATGCCCATCCACGTCCGCTCCTCCTTCTCCGAGAAGGAGGGCACCTGGGTCGTCAAGGCCGAGGACGTCCACCAGGAGGATCAGAACATGGAAGCCGCGATCATCACCGGCGTCGCCCACGACCGCAGCCAGGCCAAGATCACCGTCGTCGGTGTCCCGGACAAGCCGGGCGAGGCGGCCGCGATCTTCCGCGCCGTGGCCGACGCGCAGATCAACATCGACATGATCGTGCAGAACGTCTCGGCGGCCGCGACCAGCCTGACCGACATCTCGTTCACGCTGCCGGCCGGCGAGGGCCAGACGGCGATGACCGCGCTCTCGCGGCTGCAGGAGGCCGTCGGCTTCGACAGCCTGCTCTACGACGACAGCGTCGGCAAGGTGTCGATCGTCGGCGCCGGCATGAGCTCCTCCCCGGGCATCTCGGCGCGCTTCTTCGAGGCGCTCTCCGAGGCCGGGGTGAACATCGAGATGATCTCCACCTCGGAGATCCGGGTCTCGGTCGTCGTGGCCGAGGCGCAGGTCGAGGCGGCGGTCAACGCCGCGCACGCTGCGTTCGAGCTGGGCTCGGACGAGATCGAGGCCGTCGTGTACGGCGGAACGGGTCGCTGATCACCATGGGCATCAACATCGGAATCGTCGGCGCGACCGGGCAGGTCGGCGTCGCGATGCGCCAGATCCTGGAGGAGCGGAGCTTCCCCGCCGACCAGGTCCGCTTCTTCGCCTCCGCGCGCTCCGCGGGCAAGGTGCTGCCGTTCCAGGGCAAGGACGTCGTCGTCGAGGACGTCGCGACCGCCGACCCGACCGGGCTCGACGTCGCGCTCTTCTCCGCCGGCGCGACCACCTCCCGCGCCCAGGCCCAGCGCTTCGTCGACGCCGGCGTGATCGTCGTCGACAACTCCTCGGCCTTCCGCAAGGACCCCGAGATCCCGCTGGTCGTCTCCGAGGTCAACCCGGACGCGATGAAGGGTGTGCTCGAGGCCGGGCGCGGCATCATCGCCAACCCCAACTGCACCACGATGGCTGCCATGCCGATCCTCAAGGTGCTGCACGACGCCGCCGGGCTCCAGCGGCTCGTGGTCTCGACCTACCAGGCCGTCTCCGGCTCGGGCGTCGCCGGCGTGGAGGCCCTCGCCTCCGGCGTCGCGGCCATCGAGGACCCCCGGCCGCTGGCCTACGACGGCGAGGCCGTGCCCTTCGGCGACCCCGCGCCCTACGTCGAGACCATCGCCTACAACGTGCTGCCGCTGGCCGGCTCGATCGTCGACGACGGCCTCAACGAGACCGACGAGGAGCAGAAGCTCCGCAACGAGTCCCGCAAGATCCTCGGCATCCCCGAGCTGAAGGTCTCCGGCATCTGCGTGCGCGTGCCGGTCTTCAGCGGCCACTCGCTGGCCGTCAACGCCGAGTTCGCGGCCGCGATCACCCCGGACAAGGCGCGCGAGCTGCTCGCCGACGCCCCGGGCGTGCAGCTGGAGGAGGTCCCGACGCCGCGCAAGGCGGCCGGCAAGGACCCGTCGTACGTCGGCCGGATCCGCAAGGACGAGGGCGTCGACGGCGAACGCGGCCTGGCGTTCTTCATCAGCAACGACAACCTCCGCAAGGGTGCCGCGCTGAACACCGTGCAGATCGCGGAGCTCATCGCCGCCGCGCGCTGACGACAGATTCGCCGGTCGACCGGCGAAACTCACGCCTGACCGACAAAGCTTCGTCGGTCAGGCGTGAGTTTTGTCGGTCAGGTCTGCCCGCTCAGGCGTCGGCGGGCTCGACGAAGGTCTTGGTGACCCACACCGAGGCGAGGAAGCCGCCCACGCTGAGCAGCGGCACCACGACCAGCATCGACCAGTGGTCCAGGACGTCGATCAGGAACAGCAGCGCGACCACGGCGACCAGGCCGACGGCCAGGAAGCTGCTGCTGCCGGGGTCGGGGATCTGGAAGGTCCGCAGCAGGGCGCTGCCGAGCAGCACGCAGACCGCGAAGGTCGCGACCAGCAGCAGGAAGCCCGGACCGCCCCCGCACGACGACGTGCCGCGCACCGCCTCGCAGCCGCGCAGCGACAGGAAGGTCAGCACGACCATCGCCGCGCCCACGACGAGGCCGACCACGGCAGCCGCGCGGTACGTCGTCAGCAGCGGTTCCTGGCTCGCCAGGGCTGCGATCTCGGCGTCCTCGAGGTCGGCGTCGATGCCGGGCCCGGTCGCCGGCTCGGTGGCCGCCGGCCTCTTGAGGGCCGGCTTCTTGAGGGCCGGCTTCCTGGGAGCCGGCTTCCCGGCCGCAGGTTCCTCGGCGGCGGGCTTCTCCTTCGCCGCAGGCTTCTGCACGGCGGCGGCCGGCGCGGCCTCGACCGGCTCGAGGACCGTGGTCGGCTCCGGCTCCGGCTCCGGCTCGACGGGCTCCGGCTCGACGACCGGCTCCGGCTCCGGATCCGGGGTGGGCTCGACGACCGGCTCGGGCTCGACGACCGGGTCGACGACCGCTTCGGGGACGGGCTCGGCCGCCGTCTCCTCGACCGCCGCGGGCGTGGGCTCCGGGGCGCGC
>NZ_VLJQ01000007.1:0-8456 GCF_007829375.1 Nocardioides sp. J9
CGCGCGCCGGCGCCGTCGACCCCCCATGGGAGTCGAGCGTAGGTCAGTCGCGCGGCTTGCGACCACGGTTCGGCGGACCGTAGTCCTTCGCGAGCTCGATGAGCTTGCCGCTGATCCGGGTGTTCTTGAGCCGCTCCCACTGCTCGTCGGTGAGCTTCGCGGGGAGCTCGACGATCGAGTAGTCCGGGCGGATCGTGATCTTGCCGAAGTCGCGGCGGTCGAGGCCGCCCTCGTTGGCGAGGGCGCCGACGATCTGGCGGGGCTCGACGCGGTGCCGCTTGCCGACCTGGATCTTGTAGGCCTGGTAGCCACCGCCGCCGCGCGGGCCGCGGTCACGACCGCCACGGGGACCGCGGTCGCCGCGGTCGTCGGCACCCCAGGAGTCGCGCTTGCGGTGGTCGTCGCGGTCGCGGTCGAAGCGCGGACGGCGCTCGGGCTCCGGCTCGGGCTCCAGCAGCAGCGGGGTGTCGCCCTGCATCACGATCGCCAGCGCAGCGGCGACGTCGACCTCGGGGACGTCGTTCTCCTTGATGTAGTGGCTGACCACGTCGCGGAAGAACTCGATGCGCGGCGACTCCAGGGCGGCGGTGATCTGGTCGTCGAAGCGGCTCAGGCGCGACTCGTTGATCGCGTCGACGCTCGGCAGCTGCATCTGCTCGAGGGTGGAGCGGGTGGCCCGCTCGATGTGCTTGAGGAGGTAGCGCTCGCGCGGGGTGATGAACGAGATCGCGTCACCGCTGCGGCCGGCGCGGCCGGTGCGACCGATCCGGTGGACGTAGGCCTCGGTGTCGGTCGGGATGTCGTAGTTGAAGACGTGGCTGATCCGGGGCACGTCGATGCCGCGGGCGGCGACGTCGGTGGCGACGAGGATGTCGAGCTTGCCGTCCTTGAGCTGGTTGACGGTGCGCTCGCGCTGGGCCTGCACGATGTCGCCGTTGATGGCGGCGGCGCTGTAGCCGCGGGCCCGCAGCTTCTCGGCGAGGGTCTCGGTCTCGTTCTTGGTGCGCACGAAGACGATCGCGCCCTCGAAGTTCTCGACCTCGAGGATGCGGGTCAGCGCGTCGACCTTCTGCGGGTAGCTCACCATCAGGTAGCGCTGGCGGATGTTCTCCGCGGTGCGGGTCTTGCGCTCGATGGAGATCTCCACCGGGTCCTTGAGGTAGGCCTGCGACAGCGCGCGGATCTGCTTCGGCATGGTGGCCGAGAACAGGGCAACCTGCTTGTCGTCCGGGGTGTCGGCGAGGATCGTCTCGACGTCCTCGGCAAAACCCATGTTGAGCATCTCGTCGGCCTCGTCGAGGACGAGGAAGCGGAGCTCGGTGAGGTCGAGGGTGCCCTTCTCGAGGTGGTCCATGATCCGGCCGGGCGTGCCGACGACGATGTCGACGCCGCGACGCAGCGCGGACAGCTGGACGCCGTAGCCCTGGCCGCCGTAGACGGGCAGCACGCTGACGCTGCGCATCTCGGCGGCGTACTTCTCGAACGCCTCGCACACCTGCAGGGCGAGCTCGCGGGTCGGCGCGAGCACCAGCGCCTGCGGCGTGCGCTGCGACATGTCGAGCTGGTCGAGGATGGGCAGCGCGAAGGCGGCGGTCTTGCCGGTGCCGGTCTGGGCGAGGCCCATCACGTCCCGACCCTCGAGCAGGTGGGGGATGGTCTGGGCCTGGATCGCGGACGGCGTCTCGTAGCCGACCGCGGTCAGCGCCTTCAGGATCCGGTCGCCGAGACCGAGGTCGGCAAAAGTCGTGGTCTCGTTCTCCGGGGTCTCACTCACCCGACAAGGGTAGTGCCGTGACCGATTTCACCAAGGATCCCCGGCGCGGTGCGCTGCATCACGCCTGAGCGGCGGGTAGCCGGCGGCTACTCGACGGTGACCGACTTGGCGAGGTTGCGGGGCTTGTCGATGTCGTGGCCCAGCGACAGCGCCGCGTGGTAGGCGAGCACCTGCAGCGGGATGGTGAGCAGGATCGGGTCGAGCTCGCGCTCGCTGCGGGGTACGTCGATGCGGCGGGCCGTGCGCTCGAGGTCGCCGAGGTCCACGCCGGCGTGGGTGACCACCGTGAGCGGGCCGCCGCGGGCCGCGATCTCGTGCAGGGCCGCGACGTTGCGCTCGACGAGCTCGTCGTCGGGGACGATCGCGACGGTCGGCACCTCCGGGGAGATCAGCGCCAGCGGGCCGTGCTTGAGCTCGCTGGTCTGGTAGGCCTCCGCGTGGCGGTAGCTGATCTCCTTGAACTTCTGGGCTCCCTCGCGGGCGACCGGGAAGCCGCGCACCCGGCCGACGAAGAAGAGGTTCTCGGCCCCGGCCAGCTCCCTGGCGACCTCCGCGAGCTCCTCCTCGCGGCCGAGGACCTCCGCGACCTGCCCGGGGATGGCGTTGAGGCCGGCGATGAGCCGGCGCCCGTCGGAGATCGACAGGTCGCGGACCCGGCCGAGCTGGACGGCGAGCATCGCGAACGCGAGGAACATGTTGGTCAGCGCCTTGGTGGAGGCGACGGCGACCTCGGGGCCGGCGTGGAGGTAGATCCCGCCGTCGACCTCGCGGGCGATCGCGGAGCCGACGACGTTGACCAGGCCGATGACGAAGCCGCCCTTGCGCTGGATCTCCTGCACCGCGAGCAGGGTGTCGATGGTCTCGCCGGACTGGCTGACCGCGACGTAGAGCGTGTCCGGCTCGATGATCGGGTTGCGGTAGCGGAACTCGCTGGCCGCCTCGGCGTCCGCGGGGATCCGGGCCAGCTCCTCGATGAGCGCGGCGCCCATCTGGCCGACGTAGTAGGCCGACCCGCAGCCGAGGATCTTGACCCGCTTGATCGCGCGCAGCTCGCGCGCGTCGAGGTTGAGGCCGCCGAGGTGGCCGGTGCCGAACTTCTCGTCGAGGCGCCCGCGCAGCACGGCCTCGGCGCGGGCGGGCTGCTCCAGCATCTCCTTGTGCATGAAGGAGTCGTGCTCGCCGGCGTCGTACGACGACGGGTCGATCTCCACCTCGCTGGCGCGCCGGTCGGTCGCGGCGAGCCCGACGTGGCCGGCCCCGTCGATGGTGCGGACCAGGTAGGTGCTGAACCCGTCGGCGGTCACCGTGGCCATCTCGCCGTCGGCGAGGTGGGCGACCGTCGTCGTGTAGCGGACGAGCGCGGCCAGGTCGGAGGCCACGTGCATCTCGTTCTTGCCGACGCCGATGATCAGCGGACTGCCGTTGCGGGCGACGACGATGCGGTCGGGGAAGTCGGCGTGGGTCACCGCGATCCCGTAGGTGCCCTCGACCCGGGCGAGTGCCTCGGCGGTGCGCGCCTCGAGGGTGTCGGCGGTGGAGCGGGCGACGAGGTGGGCGAGCACCTCGGTGTCGGTGTCGGAGACGAGCTCGACGCCGGCGTCGGCGAGCTCGAGGCGCAGCGCCGCGGCGTTGTCGATGATCCCGTTGTGCACGACCGCGACCCGGCCGGACTCGTCGGTGTGCGGGTGCGCGTTCGCGTCGGTGGCCGGTCCGTGGGTCGCCCACCGGGTGTGGCCGATGCCGATCTTGCCGGTGAACCGCTTGGGCAGGCCGTCACCGAGGTCCCGGACCCGGCCCGCCTGCTTGGCGACCCGGACCCCGCTGGGCCCGAGCACGGCCAGGCCGGCCGAGTCGTAGCCGCGGTGCTCGAGCCGGGTCAGCCCCTCGAGCAGGAGCGGGGCCGCCTGCTGGCCGCCGATGTAGCCCACGATGCCGCACATGCCTGGTCTCCCTTATCCGTAGACGATCCGGCGCAGCTGGCGCTCGGAGAGGTCGGGCGCAGCCACCACGAGGCCGCGCAGCTCGCCGCGGAGCAGGGGGAAGATCTCGTCGTTCTTCCGCCCGTAGGTCTTCAGCTCCGCGTGCCGCCGCCGCACCCAGTCCTCGAGGTGCTCGTCATGGAAGGACAGCACGTCCTCGACGAGCCGGCGCGCCTCCGCGGGGCTGAGACCGCTGGTCTCGGCCACGTGGCGGACGAGCCGCGGGKCGACATGCACCGGAGGATCGTGCTCCCCCATCGGGCCGGACATCAACTTCCTGCCCGAAATCGGGCAGGAAACTGCTCATTGCACCTCGCTATGCCAAGGACCGGGCCACCGCGGCCCGATGTGACCCACGCCACAGCACCTCCGGGAATGGTTGACGCGTCATCGACCGTTGTGGAGATCGTTGAGACTTCAACCAACCAACCACCCCACAGGAGCACGCACCATGACCGAGACCACCACCGCCCTGACCGACATCTCCGGCGACTACACCCTCGACACCTCGCACAGCCGCCTGGGCTTCGTCGCCCGCCACGCGGTCGTCACCAAGGTCCGCGGCCAGTTCACCGACTGGAGCGCGACCGCCCACGTCGACACCTCCAACCCGGCCGCCTCGTCGGTCACCCTGACCATCAACCCCGCCAGCATCAGCACCGGCAGCGCCGACCGCGACGGCCACCTGCAGTCGGCCGACTTCTTCGACGTCGAGCAGTTCCCGGAGTGGAAGTTCGTCTCCACCGAGGTCAGCCGCGACGGCGACGAGTGGACCATCACCGGCGACCTCACCATCAAGGACGTCACCAAGCCGGTCACCATCGAGTTCGAGGAGAACGGCTCGGCCAAGGACCCGTTCGGCAACATCCGCGTGGGCTTCGAGGGCGACGTCACCATCAACCGCAAGGACTGGGGCCTGACCTGGAACGCCGCGCTCGAGACCGGCGGCGTCCTCGTCTCCGAGAAGATCAAGCTCGAGTTCGACATCTCGGCGATCAAGAACGCCTGATCCCACCCGTCGACGCCGGTGCCCCCGGCTCCGGGTACGACGCCCGGGTGGACCGCACGGTCCACCCGGGCGTCGGCGCATTGCAGCGTCGTTCGCACTGCGGACAACCCCTCTCACATCATGGACGAACCTGCGTAGCCTCGGGATCGCCCGGAGCACACCCCGCCCCCGGCCCCGCCCTTCCTCCACCGAGGAGCCCGCATGTTCAGCAAGGTCCTGGTCGCCAACCGCGGCGAGATCGCCATCCGCGCCTTCCGCGCCGCCTACGAGCTCGGTGCCCGCACCGTGGCCGTGTTCCCCTACGAGGACCGCGGCTCGGAGCACCGGCTGAAGGCGGACGAGGCCTACGAGATCGGCGAGCGGGGCCACCCGGTGCGGGCCTACCTCGACCCCGAGGCGATCGTGGCCACCGCCGTCGCCTGCGGTGCGGACGCGATCTACCCCGGCTACGGGTTCCTGTCGGAGAACCCCGCGCTGGCCGAGGCCTGCGCGGCGGCCGGCATCACCTTCGTCGGGCCGGACGCCTCGGTCCTCGAGCTCACCGGCAACAAGGCGCGCGCGATCGCCGCGGCCCGGGCCGCCGGCGTACCGACCCTGCAGAGCGTGGAGCCGTCGACCGACGTCGAGGCGCTGGTCGAGGCCGCCTCGGCGATCCCGGCGCCGCTCTTCGTCAAGGCCGTCGCGGGCGGCGGTGGTCGTGGCATGCGACGCGTCGACGACCCCGGCGCCGACGGTGCGCTGCTGCGCGAGGCGATCGAGACCTGCATGCGCGAGGCGGAGGCCGCCTTCGGCGACCCGACCGTCTTCATCGAGCAGGCCGTGGTCGACCCGCGGCACATCGAGGTCCAGGTGCTCGCTGACGGTACGGCCGGCCCCGGGTCCGAGGGCGGCGTCATCCACCTCTACGAGCGCGACTGCTCGGTGCAGCGACGCCACCAGAAGGTCGTCGAGATCGCGCCGGCGCCGAACCTCGACCCCGCGCTGCGCGACCGGATGTGCGCGGACGCGGTGCGCTTCGCCCGCGAGATCGGCTACAAGAACGCCGGCACCGTGGAGTTCCTGCTCGACCCGCACGGCAACTACGTCTTCATCGAGATGAACCCGCGCATCCAGGTCGAGCACACGGTGACCGAGGAGGTCACCGACGTCGACCTGGTGCAGTCCCAGCTGCGGATCGCGTCCGGCGAGACGCTCGCCGACCTCGGCCTCGTGCAGTCCGAGATCGTGCTGCGCGGCTCCGCGCTGCAGTGCCGGATCACCACCGAGGACCCGGCGAACGGCTTCCGCCCCGACACCGGCGTGATCACGACCTACCGCTCGCCGGGCGGCGCGGGCGTGCGCATCGACGGTGGCACGACCTACACCGGTGCCGAGGTGTCGGCGCACTTCGACTCGATGCTGGCCAAGCTCACCTGCCGCGGCCGCACCTTCGAGAAGGCTGCGGAGAAGGCCCGCCGCGCGGTCGCGGAGTTCCGCATCCGTGGCGTCTCCACCAACATCCCGTTCCTGCAGGCCGTCCTGGAGGACCCCGACTTCGTCGCCGGCGCGGTGACGACGTCGTTCATCGAGACCCACCCTCACCTGCTGCAGGCACGTGGCTCGGGCGACCGGGGCAGCAAGCTGCTCGCCTACCTGGCCGACGTCACCGTCAACAAGCCGCACGGCGAAGCCCGGGTCTCGGTGTCGCCCGCCAGCAAGCTGCCCGCGGTCGACGCCTCCGCGCCGGTGCCCGACGGCTCCCGCCAGCGGCTGCTCGAGGTCGGGCCGGAGGCCTTCGCCGCCGAGCTGCGCTCGCGCACCGGGGTCGCGGTCACCGACACCACCTTCCGCGACGCCCACCAGTCGCTGCTCGCGACCCGCGTGCGCACCATCGACCTGCTCGGCGTCGCCGACCACGTCGCCCGGCTCACCCCGCAGCTGTGGTCGCTGGAGTGCTGGGGCGGCGCGACGTACGACGTCGCCCTGCGCTTCCTCGCCGAGGACCCGTGGGAGCGGCTGTCCGCGCTGCGCGCCGCGGTCCCGAACATCTGCCTGCAGATGCTGCTGCGCGGGCGCAACACGGTCGGCTACACGCCGTACCCCGCCGCGGTCACGCAGGCCTTCGTCGAAGAGGCCGCCGCCACCGGCATCGACGTGTTCCGGATCTTCGACGCGCTCAACGACGTCGACCAGATGACACCGGCGATCGAGGCGGTCCGCGCGACCGGCAGCACGGTCGCCGAGGTGGCGCTCTGCTACACCGGCGACCTGTCCTCGCCGGACGAGAAGCTCTACACCCTCGACTACTACCTGCGCCTGGCCGAGAAGATCGTCGACGCCGGCGCGCACGTGCTCGCGATCAAGGACATGGCCGGCCTGTTGCGCGCGCCCGCCGCGCACACCCTGGTCACCGCCCTGCGCGAGCGCTTCGACCTGCCGGTGCACCTGCACACCCACGACACCCCCGGTGGCCAGCTCGCCACGCTGCTCGCGGCGATCGACGCCGGTGTGGACGCCGTCGACGCGGCCTGCGCCTCGATGTCGGGCACCACCTCGCAGCCGGCACTGTCCGCGCTGGTCGCGACGACCGACCACTCCCCGCGCGAGACCGGCCTCGACCTCGCGGCCGTCAACGCCCTGGAGCCCTACTGGGAGGCGACCCGGCGGCTCTACGCGCCGTTCGAGTCCGGCCTGCCCGCGCCCACCG
The DNA here is from genome assembly GCF_007829375.1 of Nocardioides sp. J9. NCBI lineage: Bacteria > Bacillati > Actinomycetota > Actinomycetes > Propionibacteriales > Nocardioidaceae > Nocardioides > Nocardioides sp. J9. The sequence continues at coordinate 7,449 of NZ_VLJQ01000007.1, forward strand.
GCCGCGTCTACACCCACGAGATCCCCGGCGGCCAGCTCTCCAACCTGCGCCAGCAGGCGATCGCGCTCGGCCTCGGCGAGAAGTTCGAGCAGGTCGAGGACATGTACGCCGCCGCGAACCGGATCCTCGGCAACGTGCCCAAGGTGACCCCGTCGTCGAAGGTGATCGGCGACCTGGCCCTGCACCTCGTCGCCGTCGGCGCGACCCCCGAGGCGTTCGAGGCCGACCCGGGCAAGTTCGACATCCCCGACTCCGTCATCGGCTTCCTCAACGGCGAGCTCGGCGACCCGCCGGGCGGCTGGCCCGAGCCGTTCCGCAGCAAGGCCCTCGCCGGACGGTCGTGGACCGCGCCCGAGCCGACCCTGGCGGCCGAGGACGAGGCGGCGCTCACCGGTGAGGACGGCGCCGCGCGCCGCCGTACCCTCAACCGGCTGCTGTTCCCCGCACCGACGAAGGCCTTCGAGGAGGCCCGCCAGTCGTACGGCGACCTCGCGGTCCTGCCGACGCGGGACTACCTCTACGGCCTCACCCACGGCGAGGAGCACGAGGTGCGGCTGGAGGAGGGCGTCACGCTGCTGCTCGGCCTCGAGGCGATCAGCGAGCCCGACGAGCGCGGCTTCCGGACCGTCATGTGCACCATCAACGGCCAGCTGCGCCCGGTGCCGACCCGCGACCGCTCCGTCTCGGCCGAGGCGCCGGCCGCCGAGAAGGCCGACCCCGGCCGGCCCGGCCACGTCGCCGCCCCGTTCCAGGGCGCGGTGACCCCGGTGGTCTCCGTCGGCGACACCGTCGCGGCCGGCGACACCGTCGCGACCATCGAGGCGATGAAGATGGAGGCCTCGATCACCGCCCCCGCCGACGGCGTGGTCAAGCGGATCGCGGTCGACGGCACCCAGCCCGTCGACGGCGGTGACCTGGTGCTGGAGATCGACGCGTCGTAGCCGGCACTGGTGCACCGGACTGTGCCCACCACGGTCCGCCCAGGAGGCCCGGAGGTTTCGAGGCTCG
>NZ_VLJQ01000008.1:0-8025 GCF_007829375.1 Nocardioides sp. J9
GCACGTCGAGGTCTTCCGGATGGGCAGTGTGAGAACTTCCATCCTCGGAAGACCTCGACGTCWCCCCGGGCACCGACGCGCCGAGCCCTACGCGACGCTGGCTACACCCTCAACTGCGAAGAGCCGGTTTGCCGACCGGGCCACCGGCCACGTGGCTGTCCAGCCCGTCGAGCGGGAGCGTGTCCTGACCTGGGTAGAGCTTGCCGCGGGCGATCGCCGTCAGTGCCGCGAGCTCGGCCTCGTCATGTGCGGTCCCGACGTGCTCAAGCACGACATCGCGACCGTCGCGACGTTCAGCGATCTGGACCTTCGTCGCGCCCGACCGGCCCGCTGCCTTCCGCACGAACACCACAAACGCCGACCGTACCGCCAAGCGGGGTGTGTCAATCAGCCCGACCGCAACGCCCTGACCAGCACAAATGCGGAGCCGACCCCGGAATCACGGTCAAGTGGCACGAGTCAGGTTCGAATTCGAGATCCTGACCGACGACTTCGAGACCGAGACCATCGAGCCGGCAGAACTTGGTCAAATCAGCGCGCGCGAAGGTAGCGTCAGGCAAGTCGAGGTCTTCTGGATGGGCGGCGTAGGAACCTCCATCTTCGGGGACCTCGACGCCTGCCCAGCGATGCACTCCCGAACAACCGCTACACCGTCATCTGTGAACCGCCTAGGGGTCAGGTAGCCCAGGTGGTGCTGCAGGGCGACGGCTGCCGGCGAAGGCTCGAGAAGAACCCTAGCGGGGGATCACCTAGCGGCAAGAGGACGTAGCTCCGAGAGCGTCCCATTGTCGCAACCAGTACCGCTACAACTTAAGGCCACAATTCTCCAATCTCTCCCGGACTACATCAACTCGATGACGACCGAAACGTTCTCAGCAAACAAACCCAGGCGATCCAACCGAAGAAGGCCGTCGCTACCAGACTGCCTACAAAGCTGAGAGGGTAATCGGGCGATAACACATTCGAGACCCCGGTGGCGGTCATATATAGCGACAGGACTGAGCATATCCCGAAGAATAGACGGGCGCCGACCTTAGAGGCCGGTCTCAAGTGCATACGCACGGCCGAGTTTCCCCTTTCTCGCCTTACAATCCAGAACCATTCCGGGCAGCGAATCCCTAAAATGGATTGCGTTGGCCAAGGTTCCGGGTGTACTCGACCCTACGGTAGTCAAGAGGAGCCCTCGCCTGGAGCCAACGCCCTCCGACCCACCTCAGCCTACCGACGGCCCAAATCCGGTGAACGGTGAGAGTTTTCACGCGATAGTTTGCGATCGACCAGACGCCCGGCTTCGCGAACCGATACGGGACCTTGGACGTAGGCACCCACTTTCGCTGCAAGATATTCGTCAGCCTTGTTCGCACCCGGTATCGATCAACATAAAGGTACCCGAAGGTAATGTCATAAAAGGTGTCGAGTGTCGATTCTTCCTTATAACTCAGGAACGGAATGGCGCCCAAGGTATTGTATTCACGCCAATATTCAAACGTCGTGAGAGTTTCGATTCCAACCCAGGCCGTCGGACATGAACTTGATGTCTTTCGGTAACACCAGTCTGCGGCCCCCGAGGTATCGGACCGATTTACAGGATCAGTCGGATAGGTGTAAGGCGTCGGATTCCCACCTTGAACGGGATCCGGGGACAAGAAATACCCGGTTGCGGGGTTGTAGAGCCTAAGGCCCATAAGCACCAGACCGCCGATGGCATCGTTCGCCCTCTGGCTTCGCCCCAGCCACCCGTACCTCTTACCTGAAGCGCCCAGACCGACCGCCGCGCCGAACTCCTCGGACTCAAAGTACGAGTACAGCCGCGGCGCCGCGGTCGCGGTAGCGAATATGTCTCCAGTCAGATTCGAGAGCTGGAAGAGAACCTCACCGTCGACGATCTCAGCGACGAGGCCGAGCCCAGGGATAGCCACATTGTGTGTCGTCGTCCACGACACTCCCTGGTCGTCAGAAGTATCTACAGCCGTGGGCGAATCCGAAGCACTGGTATAACGGTACCGCAAGCGGCCGGTCTCTAATCCGTCGGTGCGCTTGATGATCTCATCGATACGGCCGACAGGGTCCAGGCTGTATTCGGCCGTGCGCTCCTCGGTACCGGAGCCGGTCGTTACTTCTTGGGCGAGGCTCCTGACCATGTTATTGGCTCGGTAGGTGACTTCGAGACCACCCGTGGCGCCGACTTCGACATCATCGGCAGGCAGAGTCAGGGTGCGCCCAAGGGGATCGTAGCTATATCCGGCATTGCCAGGTCGGCCCGAGGCATCGTAGCTACTCGAACGCGTGCTGGCGGCAACGTTGGTCTGACACGAGCCGTCTAGCGCGGGCGCGTATCTAGTAAACAGACTTCGTTCCGACGATGCATCGAATTCATAGGCGCGGACGGTGCAACCACCGCCCCGCGAATCCGCTACGACACGCAGGCGCCGAAGCCTGTCGTACTCGTAATTCTGAGACGAAGAAGGGCCGGATTTTCTGATGATCTTTCCAGTCACATCTCGGTCCGCGCTGAAACGAAAAACTGTGCCAGGCCCGTCTGAATATCGCATTCCGATCGGCTGGCCGATCTCATCGGACTGATAGTTGACCGCTATCCCGGCGGGATAGTCGACCATCTCGATCGCACCGCTCCTGCTGTAGGAATAGCTAAACTGGCCCACGCCGGCAACTTCGACCGAATCCATGAATCCAACGGAGTTGAGGTCATAGGAGGTCGTGACCCCTGCATGCGTCTCAGTCTCTACCTGCCCGTTTGAACCAAAACTGACACTAGATGTCGTGCCGTGAGCATCGGCGTACGACGTTGCCCGGCCCCAAGCGTCATACCCCGTCGTGATGGTGGCGCCGCTTCCAGATGCTGTGGTGGGGAGCCCCGACACCGGCGAATATTCGTAGTTAGTCGCGATGGTTTCGGATGAAACACCGCTGCCGACGGTGGAGATCGACCGAGCGATGATTCGCCCGATGTCATCGCGACCAAGACTGGTGGTTCGGTTCGCGATTCCCCCGATCAGTTCAACGACTGTGGTTGGTTGCAGTTCGCCGTCGTACTGGGAGAAATGCGTAGTCGGCCGGGTCGTTCCCGACGCAGGGCCGGTCTTGCAGACCAGCCCGTCCCAAGCGGGCTTTCCGCCGCAATCACCGGATCCGGCTGCCGTGTAGTAGCTGGTCACCGTGGAGTGGGCGTCGTTGCCGGCACCGGTACTGTCTGCGCCACCGCCGGGCCGACGGGTCTCGATCTGGCGTCCGTCGGCGTCGAAGCGGTTGATCGATGTCGACCAGGTTGAGCTGTTGACCTTTGTTGAGGTCGAGGTTGGCGTTCCGAGGGTCCAGCCGTCGCCGTCCCCGGACACGACGGGGGCGTAGCCGTAAGTCGTGACCTTGGGGTCGTGGTCAGCGGTCCGGTCGGCGGTGGCGGCGCTGGTGGTCTCCTTGACGACCAGGCCGAGGGGGTCGCCGCCGGGGTGACCGGTGCGCAGGCCTGGGTCGACGCCGGGGGTATCGTCGTACTCGTAGGCCGTGTGGGTGCGGAAGTAGCCGATCGTGCCGTCTTCCAGCGTGGCAGTGTGGGCTGGTCCGTACTCGTCGTTGACGCGGGTACCGACCGTGTCAGCGTCGCCCCAGGTGTTGTAGATCGTGAAGGACGATGCCTCGAGCGCGACCGCGGGACGGTCGCCCGACGGTGCTGCCTGAACCCGGGCCCACCCGGTGGTGTCGAGAGTCTGGATGGTGTTGCCGCGCGCGTCGACCCATTCGGTGTCGATCAACCATCCGTCCGGGCCGTAGGTGGCGGTGTTGGTGGTCTTCCCCGCGCGGTCGGTGTAGATCAGGCTGGCTTTGGTGACATCGGCGGCGCCGGTGTAGGGCTCGTAGACGGCGTAGACCTTGGTCGGGACAACGCTCTGGCCCCATTCGGCGATCTTGCCCTGAGTCATGTCGGGCAGGCCGCTGCTGGTGGGGGTGAGGTTGTAGTCGATGGACCAGGTCGCGTCGCCGCCGCCGCTGGCGGTGGGGCGTTCTCGCTTGACGTTGAGCAGGCGTCCGATGCCGTCGTAGGTGAAGCGCCACTCGGTCAGCCCAGCGGGCTTGAGGGTGGCAACCATGGTGCGGCCGGCGACGGTGGTGTAGGTGTACTCGGTGCACAGCGGCGTGGCAGCACCAACGCCGTCGGGGTCAGGTCCGCACACCTTGGTGAGCTTGCCGGAGGTGTAGGTGTAGTCAGCGAGCGTCTTGACGTCCACCGCCAGAGGGGTGGCGGCGCCGATGACCCGTTCGACCTTGCTGACCCGAGTCGCGGAGCCAGTGCCGGTGTAGGTGAGCTTCAGGCCGCGGCAGCCCACGGTCTGGGTGGTGGCGTTGCAGGTCGACGACGCAGCCGGGTCCGACTCCCGGATGAAGGTCGGGCGCTGGCTCGCGCTGTTGACAGTGGTGTCATTGCTGGTGCCGGGGGCGTCGGTTTCCTTAAGGATCCAGCCAGGGTCGCCTCCGGTGTCGGAGGTCTTCCACTCCCAGGTCGTCGAGATACTGCCCGCTCCGAGCGGCCTGGTCAGCACCAGCGTGTCCGGGCTGCCCGTGGTCAGGCTCAAGCTGGTGGCGTCGCCCGTGGGTTCCAGCGGCTTGTAGTTCCCGCCACCGGTGGGGGTGAAGGTCTGCGAACCGCCGTTGGTGTCAACGATGACGAGGGTGCCGTCCTTAGTGCGGTTATCGATCACAGAGGCAGCGGAGTCGGAGCTGGCGGTGAGGATCTGGGGGTCGGACCAGCCAGGTCCGAACACGCCCTCGCTCAGCGTTCCGTCAGAGAGACTCGCGAAGGTCCTCCCGATGCCTGCCTTCGAGTCGGCGGCGTCAGCGTCGGCGATCATGGCTTCGCCGTTGAGGAGCGACACCGACGCGGGCCCGAGGTTGGTGGTGGGGAATCTGTCGCCGAAGGCGGAGGCATACAGGCCGAGGTAGAGGGTGGTGGTGCAGGAGTCGGCCGAGCTGGTGTATTGGAAGCAGCCGCGGGTCTCGAGGAGGGCGGTGCCGGCGAGCTTGCCGGTTCCGTAGTCCTCATCGGTGGCGTTCCACACGAGCGCTCCGGTGGTGGAGCGACCGGTTCCGGTGACGGTGCCGGTCCAAGCAGTGCCGTCAGACGCCTTCTTGACCTCAGCCGCAGTCCGCCAGGTGGTCTCGCCGAAGACACGCCACTGCAGGGTCGCGCCGGTCGCCGACGGCGGCCCAGAGATGTCCATCGGGAAGGACGCCGTCGAAGGAGTCCACTGGGCGGGGGTGGCGAACGCGGCATGGCCGGTGCCATAGGAGAACGTGACCGGGGTGCCGTGGTTGCCGGCCTTATCGACCGGGGTGACCTTGAGGACATGCCACCCCGGCGTGGGCGTGTAAGTCGTGACTCTGTCGCCGGAGGAGTTGGCGCCAGCCGCGTTAGTGACGCCGTCGAAGTCGAGGTAGAACCCGCCGGTGTCCGGTGAGCCGTCCAGCGTGACGGTGTCCGAGCCAGGCATGGAGGGGGTCCAGGTGCCGTTGGTGAACTGCGTCGACGAGATCGTGACCGTCGGGGCGATCGTGTCGACCGTGACGTTCTTGCTCGCGAAGGCGGCGGAGCGGACGTTGACGTCGTCCTCACCCCAAGCCCGGATCGTGTACGTCGTGGCCTCGTTCAGGTTCCCGGACGGCACGTCGATGGTGACGGTGCCACCGGAGGGCACCGGGTCGCTGGTGCCGGACCAGACCAGGGTGCCGCCCTGCCTGATCTCGAAGTAGCCCTTGACCTGTCCACCATCAGGATCGGTCACGACCGCGGACAGGGTGGGGGTCTTGGAGGTGATGAAGTTGTTGTACTGCCCCGGAGACGCCATCAAGGCCATGGGGGTCGCCGGGGGCTGGCTAATCGTGACCGTCAGGGTCGGCGACTTCGCGGTGTCGCCGTTCTCCAGGGACCGGTACCTGCGGTAGCTGGCATTGTTCAACGTGACCGCAGCGAGCTGGACGCCATAGTTGGTCGCGCCGCCGGCCCAAGACTTCACGATGTCGGTGGCATCGAAGTCCACCATCCCCTCGGCAGTMCAGCCGGTGAAGCCCTTGCCGGTGTCGTTGGTCGACGCGCCGGTAAGGGTGACCGTGGGCTGGCTGGCCCAAGTGATCCCCGGCACCGTCCAGGACGAGGTGATCTGCGACATCCTGATCGCCGAGCCCGAGCACGAGCCAGCGGCGAAGTTCGACAGGCTCACCTTCGCGTCCACGATCCAGCCCGGCTGCGGACTGCCCAGGGCGGTGGTGTCGAAGCTCAGGTACGAGCGGTTCTGCGTGATGCCGAGGTTGTTCGTGCCGACCCGCAGTTCGGTCGAGGTGTGCTGACTGGTGTTGGGCAGGAAGTTCTGCACCCACGTGTCACCCGTCGCGGTGAGGACCACGGTCGGGTCCACGGTCACCGGGTAGACCCGATCCGGGTCCGCGAGATAGGCCGGGTCGGGACGCAGCACGAGCACGCGGTCCGTGCCGGTGCCCTCGAGCTCGGAGTCGACTGGGACCACCTGGGGCTCGTCAGCCGAGTCCCACATCACCGGCGGGGTCATCGATGCGACGAGTTTGCCGCCGCTCTTGATGTCGATTGACCCGTCGGCACGGGCGATGAGCCGGCCCTGGGAGAGACTCAGGGGGAACCGGTACTCCGGCCCAGCATCTCCCTCAAGAGTCGGGGCTTTATGGAGGACGACGGAGAAGTTGAACCCCTCCGGGTGGGAGGTGACCACGAGCCCACCGTCCTCGATCGAAGCCGGGTCGAAGGCGACCTGGTCACCATCCACCTCGCCCGCTGGAAGCTTCGTTGGCCAGTCCAGCGACAGCGTGGCACCCGAGGGCGAGGTCACCGTCGCGAGCTCCTTGCTGCCGCCGTCGCCGTACTCCACATCGAACGGCACCGCCGACGGCACAACACCCTTGTCAGACGACTCCAGTGAGGCATTGACAGCGACCCACTGGTCGGCATCAGTCCGCGAGCGGACCAGACCGGAGTGTGACTCCAACGTCCACGTACCGTCCGGGTTCGCGAACATCGCCGACGACGGCGTCCGAGCCGAGAGATCCTCCACCCGAGAACCCTGCAAGATCGCGGCGACCATCGCCGAGGTCCTATCAGGACGGTCCGCCACCTTCGGCGCTGCCTGCGGGACAGGAACCGCCTGCTCGACCGCCACCGCGGGTACCTGGAACCCCGCGAACACGACCGCCGCAGCCAAGACCCCGAGCCCAGCAGTGCGGGAGCGAGACCATCGAGATGCTGGGACCGCCCTTGCCGATGCTCGTCGCGAGAAGAACCCGGTCTGCTCAAGCCCAGCCATGACTGCCCGCTTTCTGCTGCGCACGGGCCGAGAAGACGTGACGCACGCCACCCTGCGTTCGCCTCTGGAACTTAGAGCACCGAGACGTTCCCTGTCACGGAGTTGGCAAGAAGTCGCCAATTTCGGCTGCTGGTGTCGAGTGAAGCCTCCTCATCAACCGCGGGGCGTCCCCGAAAGTCCCGACGAAGCCGCCCGCCGGCGTCTCGGCTCACTCCAGGTTTACAACGAGCCACGCCGCTACGGCCGCTGTGATCGAGCCGATGACGGCGATTCCTACGACCATGAGGCCGACGGCCGACTTCGACTCGAGCGGGGTCAGCTTGCCACAATCGACCCTCGAGGGTGACGGGGTAGCGGCCACCGTAGCCAACCGTTGCGACCGTTGTCGCGGCCCACCAGAGCGCGTCGCCGAAGGCCGTGATGTTCGTTGTCGGCGCGTCCTGCTCAGCGTCGTGGACCGCCAGCGCCCGAGTCCCATGGCGGAGCGGGTGAGCTAGGGCGTGTCTCCTAAGTCGCGAGCCAGATGGTGATGGCGCGTAGGACGACCGCGCCCCGATAGACGACTGCGAGCTTGTCGTAGCGGGTGGCGATGCCACGCCATTGCTTGTGGTCGCTGAAGGAGCGCTCGATGACGTTGCGGCCCTTGTAGGCCTTCGCGTCGAAGGCAGGCGGCCTGCCTCCTGCC
>NZ_VLJQ01000009.1:0-8028 GCF_007829375.1 Nocardioides sp. J9
CGCCGGGATCGCCTCGAGGGCGGACTCCAGGCCGTCGCTGACCTCCTCGTAGGAGTCGAGGAACGAGACGGAGGCGGCGTTGGTGCTGAAGCTGCTCTCGGTCAGCTCCTGGACSAGGCTGCGCAGCTCGGACAGGAGGCTGTTGATGTCCTCCTTGCCGGTGTCCAGCTTGTCGGCGGCGGCGTCGATGTCGTCGTAAGTGAGTTCCTGGTCGGCCATGACGTGCTCCTTCGTGGTGAGGTTCCCGAGGCGTCGGCCGTCGGGTGGACAGGAGTCGTCTTCCGTCCCGCGTCCGCTTTCAAACCCCGGCCTCGCGATGCGTGGCCGTGCGGGCGCCCTCACCACCCCAACGGGGGAGGGATCTCCTCACTACGGCAGATGTGTGGCGCCGGTCACGCGGGGTTGACTCCTCGCCATGGCAGCGAACCAGCAGACCCGGACGCGACGCATGGTGCGTCTCGCGGCGCTGGGGCCCCTCACCCTGGTCTCGGCGGCGTGGACGTTCAGCGTGGCCGGCGCCGGGGCCCTCCCCGCACCGACCGTCACGGCGGGCTCCGCCGGCCCGGCCGAGGCCGCTGAGCCGGCCGTCGAGGTGCCGGCGGACAGCGTCGAGGCACCGGCGAGCCCCCGGGGCAGCGCCACGCCCGGGCCGCGGACTGCCTCCGGCGGCGGACGAGTGGCGGTCGTCGCGGCGCGGAGCGGCACCTCGGTCCCGGCCCCGGCGATGGCGGCCTACCAGCGGGCGGCCGCGATCATGCGCGGCGCCGACGAGGACTGCGGCCTCGAGTGGCCGCTGCTCGCGGCGATCGGCTCCGTCGAGTCGGGGCACGGTACCGCCGGGGGCAGTGCCCTCGACGACGACGGCGTCGCGACCCCGCCGATCATCGGCATCCGGCTCGATGGCCGCCGCGGCACGGCGCAGATCTCCGACACCGACGGTGGCCGGTACGACGGAGACCGGGCCTGGGACCGCGCCGTCGGTCCGATGCAGTTCATCCCCACCACCTGGGGCATCGTCGGCGTGGACGCCGACAACGACGGGCAGCGCAACCCGCAGGACGTCGATGACGCAGCGCTGGCGGCCGCCGTCTACCTCTGCTCCGGCGACACCGACCTCCGTCAGCCGGGAAGCGCCCGACGCGCCGTGCTGCGCTACAACCAGTCGTCGGCGTACGCGGACCAGGTCCTGGCCCTGGCCCGCTCGTACGCCGCTGGAAGCTCCGTCCCGCTGGCGGCCGGCATCGCCGTGCGCCCCACCGGGACGGTCCCCGCGGCGGGGAGCGCGACCAGCCGCGACGGCCGCGGCGGCACGGATCGGGGCATACGTGCCGCCGCGCAGCCGGCGCGGGGCGGGCCCGGTTCCGCGAAGGGGAGCGACGGGTCTGGAGGTGCGCCCGCGTCGTCCACGCCGAGGACCGGGAAGCCGTCCGGTGGAGATGGGGACCGCGCGAAGCCCGCACCGAAACCCACACCGAAGCCTGCGCCGAAGCCCGCGGCGAAGGACGTGCTCGCACCCCTCGCCGAGACGCTCGACTGCACCGTGAGGAACCTCGACAAGCTCCTCCAGCCCGACGGCCTCGCCGCGTGCCTGGCGAAGCTGGGGGGTCGCTGAGGAGCAACCCCCCGGCTTCACGGCGTGGCAGGCAGCGCGGGACTGTGGCCAGCAGCGACTTCCCGGGTTAGCGTGGCTGGGAAGCGTCCTCCAGACGACGGCGCGGGGGAGGTGGTTGCGCGTGCTGCTGTTCGAGAGCACCGAGCTCGGTGAGACCGAGGAATTCCTGAACGAGCACTATGCCCCGATGCGGATCGGGAGCACCGGGCCGACCCGCGCGAGGATCGCCCGCGGCGCGTCCGACGGCGTGACCGTCGACCGCGTCGAGTTCGACTTCGTCATGTCGTACGACGTCGAGCCGCTCGGCCGGATCGGGCTCTGCGACGTGCGCACCGGCAAGGTCGAGGACCACGGGCCGGACGGGTCGGTGCCCGAGTCCTTCGGCCCGGGCGAGCTGTTCTCCCTGGCCCCGCCGGACCGGTCCTACCGCGGCACGATCAACCGGTCGCACTACTCGGTGACGATGGTCGACCTCGCCCTGCTGAGCGAGGTCGCGGCCCCGACCGGCCGTGCCGAGTCCATCCAGCTGCTCGACCACAGGCCCGTCGATGCCGCGGCCGCCCAGCGGCTGCGGGGCGCGATCGACCACCTCGACCGGGTCGTGCTGAGCGACCCCGTCGCGGCAGCCAACCCCCTGGTCCTCGGCACGGCGAGCCGCTACGTCGCCGCCCAGCTGCTCGGTGCCTTCGCCACGACCGCGGACCCCGGGGGGACGTCGGACAGCCGGGACGCCCACCCGGCCGCGCTGCGCCGGGCGATGGCGTTCATCGAGGAGAACGCCCACCTCGACCTCTCGCCCGCGGAGATCGCCACCGCGGCGCACGTCAGCATCCGCGCGCTGCAGCACGCCTTCCGGCGCCACCTCGACACCACGCCGACGGCGTACCTGCGCGAGGTCCGCCTGGCCCGGGCCCGCCGCGACCTCCGCGCCGCGGAGGTGGGCGGCACCACCGTCGCCGAGATCGCGGCCCGGTGGGGCTTCTCCCACCAGGGGCACTTCGGGCAGGCCTACCGGCGGCTGTTCGACGAGACGCCGGGCACCACGCTGCGCTCCTGAGCCCGGCGGCGGGGGCCTGTGCCGGCTCGAGCGGGGCCGAGAGGGGTCGCAAACGGGACTGCAAGTCGGCGCTGCCCGGATACCGCGCGGCGCGATGCGTTCCTACGCTGGACGGAGAGCGTGCTGCTTGATCCCGGCCGACCCGGCCGTCCTCCGCTGCACCACCGACAGAGAGCGTGCAGCCATGACGACCGACTTCTCCTCGCGACCGCAGGAGCGGCCGCCCACCCCGCTCGAGCTGGCGGCGCTGGCCGCCCGGAACCGGAACGGCGGTGCCCGCATGTCGTCCGAGGCCCGTGAGGTCAAGCAGCTGGAGTGCCTGGTCTGCGAGGAGTGCACGCCCCACGAGATCGGTCCCGCGACGTACGGGCGCGACGGCGAGCTGCTGGTCCAGTGGTGGACCTGCCAGGCCTGCCGGGAGGGCCGCACCGTCGGCTGAGCGACCGACACCACCCCGCCGCCGTCGTGTGTGATCGACGGCGAGGGGTACCTCGGGGGCCCACCACACCCCCTGAGGAGTGATCCCCGTGAACGACGCTGTGTTGAAGGGCTACCTGCAGCACCACTGGGTCGGCTCCACCGCCGGCGTGGCCGGCTTCCGGCGCGTCGGACGGTCGCACGGCGACCCCGCTGCGGCTGCCGAGATCCGCACCCTGTCCGACGAGGTCTTCGCCGACCGCGAGGCGCTGCGCGGCATCATGCGCAGCGTCGGCCTCCGCCCGAGCCTGCCCGGCACCGTGGTCGCCCGGGTCGGCGAGGTGCTGGGCCGGCTCAAGCCGAACGGCACCCTCTTCCGCCGCAGCCCGCTCACCGACGTGATCGAGCTGGAGACCCTGCGCCTGGCCGTGACCGGCAAGAAGGCCGGCTTCGAGGTGCTGCGCGCGGCCGCCGACTCCGACCCCCGCCTCGACCCCTACGCGCTGGACCGGCTGCTCGAGCGCGCCGACGAGCACGTCCGGGCCCTCGAGCGGCTGCACGTCACCGTCTCGCGCGAGCGCATCGTCTCCAGCAAGCCCGTCTCGTGAAGGTCGTCGTCACCGGCGCGACCGGCAACCTCGGGTCCGCCTGCCTCCGTGCGCTCGGCGCCGACGGACAGCACGAGGTCGTCGGCGTGGCCCGGCGCGGTCCCCGGGTGCCGCAGGGCACGGAGGCGACGGCCGTCACCTGGCACCCGGCCGACGTCAGCGCGGACGACCTCGACGCGGTCGTCGCAGGCGCGGACGCGGTGGTCCACCTCGCCTGGAAGTTCCAGCCGACGCACCGGCCCGACGAGACCTGGGAGACCAACGTCGTGGGCACCCGTCGCCTCCTCGAGGCGGTACGACGCCAGGGCGTGCCCGCGTTCGTGACCGCCTCGTCGGTCGCGGCGTACTCCCCGGTCGACCACGACGAGCCGATGGACGAGGGCTGGACGACCGACGGGGCGTCCGTCGCGGCGTACTGCCGCGAGAAGGCCTACAACGAGCGGATCCTCGACGCCTTCGAGGCCTCGACGTCAGGGACGTCCGGCACGCGGGTGGTTCGCCTGCGCCCGGCCTTCGTCTTCCAGCGCTCGGCGGCCAGCGAGCAGCGGCGCATCTTCGGCGGCGCCCTGCTGCGGCCGAAGATGCTGGACCGCCGCTTCCTGCCGGTGCTGCCGGTGCCGGCCGGGTTGCGGATGCAGGCCGTGCACGCCGGCGACGTCGCCCAGGCGGTCGTCGCCGCGGTCGAGCGCCCGGTAACCGGCGCCTTCAACCTCGCGGCCGACGACGTGCTGCGCCGCCGCGAGCTGGGCGAGGTCGTGGGTGCCCGCACCGTCGAGGTGCCCGCTGGCCTGGTCCACGGCGTCGTCGAGGCCGGGTGGTGGACGCGCGTGGTGCCGGTGCCCGGGTCCCTGCTGTCCGCGCTGCTGTCGGTGCCGCTGCTGCGCACCGACCGCGCCCGCGACGAGCTCGGCTGGATCCCCCGGCACAGCGCGGCGGCCGCGGTCAGCGAGCTGCTCGAGGGCGCGGCGATGGAGGCCGGGTCAGGGATGCCCCCACTGCACCCCTGACCCTTCCTCGAGTCCCGATCTGACCGGGACCGCGAGCCCCCCAGCCCTGCGGTCCCSGCCAGCCGTCACGCTCCCGTCGTGGCGGTCAGGTGGCGTCCTGGCGACGCGGTGCGAGCACCGGGTGGCCGGACTGGCGCTGCAGCATGCGGGAGGCCCGCTGGATGCGCAGCAACATGGCGGCGGACGGGGTGACCGATCCGCGCACGTAGGTGGACAGGCGCGAGGGCGAGGTGCCGATGCGCGAGGCGAACTCGCGCTGCGAGGCGCCGCTGACGGCGACGAGGTGCCGGATCTCGCGGGCGACCTGGTCGCGCTCGCGCTCGCGGCACCACTCCTGGCACTGCTCGACCGACCCGGCGACGGCCGCGAGGGCCGAGGGACGGTCGGAGGACTGCGCCAGCGCGAGCAGCTGGTCGGCGTACGGGCCCCAGGGGCTGGCCGCGACCGCGCTCAGCTGGGCGCGCCAGTCGGTGATCGAGCCGTGGTCGAGCAGGCGGTGCAGCTGGGCGACGGTGACGATCGGGGTGGCGGCGACGCCCTCCGGGTCGAGGTCCTCGAAGACGAGGTTCTGGGCGATCACCGCGCAGGTGGTGGCGACGTCGACGTCGACCTCCGTGGCCGGGTGGTTGCCCAGCCGGTTCTCGAGGTCCCAGCGCAGCAGGCGACGCACGGCGATCGTGGTCCACGGCAGCGCGGGGTCGTCCTCGAGCGCGATCGCGGCGCGCTGCTGCAGCCGGGCCAGGCGGGACTGGCCGACCTGCGCCTCGAGCTCGGCGGTCGCCGCGTAGTCCGCGGGCTCGTCGAAGACGATGATCGACACGAGGTTGGCGAGCACGGCGCAGCGCGCGGTCGAGCGCGGGTCGGCCTGGTTCTGCTCCAGGATCCGGACGAAGCGATCCCACAGCGCGGCGTGCTCGGCGGGGACCCGGTCGGCGCGGTCGAGCGTCGCGAAGAGGATGCGCCGCAGCGTCGTACCGGCCTGGACCGGCACCGGGTGGGAGGCGAAGAGGGAGCGCAGCTCCGGCGCAGGCGTCGGTGCCGGGCGGGTGCGGGTGGCGACGGAGCTCATGTGACGTCCTCGTCCTCGGGTGGTGCGGCCGCCGGAGCAGCCCTTGCACCCACCCAGACGGGACCCGGCACGGAACATCACGCGGTTTTCGCGATTTGCCCGAACTTTTTTCCGGAGCCACCGTTGGACCCGTAGCGGCCTACGATCGTGGGGTCGTCCCGCGCCTGTGGGGGCGGGGCAGGAGGAGGGAACATGAGCGCCGACGGGGCCGCCGAGCAGGGCCGGGACACCGTGCCCGTTGCCGGCGCGCCGCTGCCCGGCGGTCTCGACTTCGACCAGCTCTACCGCGAGCACGTCGACGACGCCCGCAAGCTCGCCACGATCCTGGTCGGTGCGGAGCAGGCCGAGGAGCTCGTGGCGGAGTCCTTCGCGCGGGTGCTCGCCCAACTGCGGGCCGGCCGCGGTCCGCGCGACAACTTCCGCGCCTACCTCCACGTCACGATCCGCAACGGCTTCCGCGACTCGCTGCGCACCCCGCGCGAGGCGCCCGTCTCCGACCAGCCGTGGCTGCTCGACGACGCCCAGCCCTCGGCCGAGGAGCTCGTCGAGGACCTGGCGGACGACACCGCCGCACACGCCTTCGCCACGTTGCCCGAGTCGTGGCAGAAGGTGCTCTGGTACGTCGAGGTGGAGGGACGCAAGCCCGGCGAGGTCGCCGACCTGCTCGGCATGCGCGCGGGCGCGGTGTCGTCGCTGGCGCACCGGGCCCGGGAGGGCCTGCGCCGCGCCTACCTCGACCAGCACGTCGTCGGCCAGCACGTCGGTGGCCAGGCCGCGGCATCCGACTGCGCCTGGACCCGGGCCCGGCTCAGCCAGTACGTCCGCAGCGACCTCAGTGCCCGCGCCGAGGAGAAGGTCGCCGCGCACGTCGGGAGCTGCGATGAGTGCCTCGCGGCCTACCTCCAGGTCGAGCGGGTCAACCGCAAGCTCGCCGCCTGGATCTTCCCGGCGGTCCTCGCCGGCGCCCTGCCCGCCTCGGGCAAGGGCCTGGCCTGGCTGCTCGGCGCCGCCGGGCTCGCCGGCGCCGGCGGGTCGGGCGGCAATAGCGCCGGCAGCTCGTCGTCGAGCGCGACGAGCACCACCGTGGTGGCCGCCGCCGCAGCGGTGGCCGCGGGCATCGCCGGCGTCACCTGGGCGGTCACTGCCAGCGACACCGACCCGGCCCCGTCCCGGGCCGGGGCCAGCAACGCCGCGCCGTCGGTGGCGGGTACGACGGCCGCGGCCGACCCGGCCCCGGCCAGCGACCCGGTCACCGACCCCGCGCCCGAGCCCGACCCGGTCGTGGTCTCCCCGTCCCCGGTGACGCCGGCGCTCGACCCGGGGCCGGGTCCTGCGCCGTCGCCCACCCCGACGCCGGCGTCCTCACCGACGCCCAGCCCGTCGCCCAGCCCGTCGCCCAGCCCCTCGCCGCGCCCCGACCCGCCGGTCGTGGTGGTCGCGCAGGCACCGACCGCCACCCCGATCACCGCGTGCGGCACGTGGGGCAGCCTCACCCTCCCGACGACCCGCGGGGTCCGCTACGAGCGCACGGCCGGCGACGGACGCTCGGGTCGGTGGGAGGTGCGGGCCACGGCACGCGACGGCTACGCGCTGCGAGCCGGGAGCCGTCGTACCTTCAGCGGCGACCTGGGCGACCACCGCTCCTGCGTCACCCTCGCGTCGTTCACTGTCGCCTCGCACGCGGAGGCGAACTTCAACCACTGGGACCTCGTCGTCGGCGTGGGTGCGGACGACGCGGACGCGGCCGACGACGTCACCGCGACCTTCGCCTTCGACCAGCCCGTCCGGCTCAGCCACGTCGAGGCCTTCGCGGGCGACGGGTGGTTCTGCCGCACCTCGACCGGGACCACGGTCAGCCCGCGGGCCAACCCCGGCCTCGTCCTCGGCCCCGGCGGCCAGGGCGCGCTGGTCTGCTCCTACGACGAGCCCGGCAGCCCGACCCAGCTGCGCGTCCACGCCGCCGCCTTCGACGGCCTCGACCAGCTCTACCAGCCCTCCGGCACCGTCACCCTCGCCACCAGCGACGGCGTCGTCGCCACCCGCCCCTTCTGACCCGGGCCAGGGTGGTAGTCCCTGACGAAAAGCACCGCGACACGCCGTACGACGGTGCTTTTCGTCAGGGACTATCCCGCCGGAACGGGCCCGGAGATCGTCAGACAAGAGCGGTAGTCCCGGGTCAAAAGCACCGGGACACGCCGGTCGAGGGTGCTCTTGACCCGGGACTACCGCAGCTCGTCCACAGGTCTCAGGAGCGGCGG
>NZ_VLJQ01000010.1:0-7917 GCF_007829375.1 Nocardioides sp. J9
GGCGGCCAGGGCGGTGGCCGTGGTGAGCGCTGCGGGTGCTGACATGTCCCGATTCTAGTCGAACAGGTGTTCGATCGCAAGGGCGAAGAGCGATGAATCCGCAGGTCAGACGCGTAATTGTGGCCGGCGGGCGGAGGTAGCCTGCGCCGGCCTCGGCCGCTTCTGTGCGCGGACTGCAGCCCGACCGCCGGACCCGACCATCCGCCCAGCGTCCTCGTCGCTGCCTTTCGGAACGCAACCACTCGACCGACCGCAGCCTCTGGCGATCTCTACCTAGTGGAACCCGCCGCCTGAAAGCGGGTTGACCTCTCCGTCGCGCCCGCCGCAGCCCGACCGCCGGACCCGACCATCCACCCAGCTTCCTCGTCGCTGCCTGTCGGAACGCAACCACTCGGCCGACCGCAGCCTCCGGTGATCTCTACCTGGTGGAACCCGCCGCCTGGAAGCGGTTCGACCTCTCCGTCGCACCAACCGCGCCCCGACGGGCGGACAGGGCCATCCACCCAGCCTCTCGTCGCCGCTTCTGGGAACGCAACCGCCCGACGACCGCAGCCTCCGATGAGTACGCCGAGCCCGGTGAGGCCGGCGCCGTCGCATCACCGAGCCCGCCGGTAGAGCGCCGCCGGCCGCCCCCGCAGGTTCGTCGCCAGCACTGGCTCCCCGTCCCGCAGTACCGGCTCGAGCATCGGCTTCATCCGGCGGTTGAAGTTGTCCTTGTGCAGCTCGTCGCCGACGACCGCCTCGTGCACCTTCCGCAGCTGGTGGAGGGTGAACGGCTCGGGCAGGAAGCCGTCGGGGTCGGGGTGGATGTCGACGTACCGGAAGCGGATCTCGTAGCGCTCCCGCAGGGACTCGACCGCCGCGGCGACGATTTCGTCGTGGTCGAAGAGGAGTGGCCCCTCATCGAGCAGCGTGCCGGCCCGGGTGACCGGGACGAGGTCGCCGGCGGCGGTGGCCAGGTCGGACTCGTGCAGCGACACGGAGTGGCCGGCCGAGATCGCCCAGGTGCGGTCGTCGCGGTCGGGGTCGTCGAAGAGGCGGAGCAGGCGGGGGCGGATGTCGTCGCGCGGCTCGATCCCGACCTTGCGGCGCAGCACGTCCTCGGCGGTCCGGGCCACGGTCCAGCGCTCGCGGATGAAGCCGCCAGGCAGGGCGCGCCCGCGCGGGTCGGCACGGTCCTGCACCAGCAGGCGCAGCTCGGGGTTTGTGTCGGACGCCCCCACTACGGTCAGCAGTGCGAGGTCGACGGTGACGCCGGGGCGGGGGTAGGACTCGAGGCCACGGGAAGCCATTCCCCGATATTAGCGCGACTCGCATGCTAATGTTTAGCGACAACGAGATGCTAAAGGAGGCTGTGATGACCGACGACAGCCGCGGCGGAGCGCCCGCCGACCCCGCGTTCCAGGTCGCCTGGGACGAGTTCGAGGAGGCCCTGGCGGGCTACCTCTCCACCATGGTCGACGGCGACGACCACCTGATCGTCGAGCTGCCCGGCGACGAGCGGACCGGCACGGCGCCGTACGTCCAGTTCGCCTCCTTCGGCGACGGCACCCGGCTGCGTGCCGAGGTGTCGGGCAACTGCTTCCTCGGGCCGGACTACGTGCTCGACGATGCCGACGAGGCGCTGCTGCGCCACGTCGGCTTCGCGGTCGACACGAGCGAGGGCGCCCAGGCTGGCAACTGGTACGTCGAGCGCCCCGTCGTCGAAACGCCTGCCGTCGCGCAGCTCGCCGTCCTGGCGCTGCAGGAGGTCCTCGGCGTGACCCACCCGCACCTGCTGACCCACCAGGCGTGGGGACCGGCGGCCGACGGTGTCGCGGCGCTCGGCCTCTGCTCCAGCAGCGACGTGCCGGTGGAGAAGGCGCCGATCGAGAAGACGACCGAGAAGGCGACCGAGAAGGCCACGCGCCGCCGGACGGCGTACCGCCCGAAGAACCGGCAGAAGCTGATCAAGCTGGTCGGCCGGGTGCTCGACGAGAAGTACGACGGGTGCCCCGAGCCGGACGACGACGGCGACTACGGCGTGCGGCACATGGGCCAGCCGGTCTGGGTCCGGGTGCGGGAGGACCAGCCGGCCGTCGAGATCTTCGCCCGGGTGACCCACGGCGTCCGGTCGCGCCGCGGTACCGCCGTGGAGGTCGGCCTGCTCAACCGCGACCACCTCTGGTTGAAGTGGGAGCTGCGGGGCCGGGACGTCTGGCAGAAGCTCGTGATTCCCGGATTCCCCTTCGTGCCGGAGCACCTGGACGGCATGCTCGACGTCTTCATGGACGCCATGACCTCGACCCGCGACGACCTGGCCCTCCGGGTCGGTGGAAGGACCGCCTGATGACCACACGGATCGACCTCACGTCGGCCCAGCTCGACCGCGCCTGCGGTGCCCTGCTGGGGTCGGCCGTCGGCGACGCCCTCGGCGCGGGCTACGAGTTCGGCAGCGCCGCGCTCGGCCCGGAGGGTCCGGCGATGATCGGCGGCGGCCTCGGCGGCTTCGCGCCGGGCGAGTGGACCGACGACACCACGATGGCGTGGTGCATCGCCGACGTCGCCGCGAGCGGCGTCGACCTCCGCTCCGAGGAAGGGCTGACGGCGGTCGCCCGGCGCTTCCGCGACTGGTACGGGACCGGTCCGGCCGACATCGGCATCCAGACCAGCCGGGTGCTGCGGGCCGCCGGGCCGGACCCGACCGGCGCCGCGCTGCTCGACGCCTCCCGCAAGCTCCACGAGAAGACCGGCCACACCGCCGGCAACGGCTCCCTCATGCGTACGGCGGCGGTCGCGCTGCCGTACCTCGACGACCCCGACGCCGTGGCGGAGGCCGCCGCGAAGGTCAGCGCGCTGACCCACCACGACCCGCGGGCAGGGGAGGCGTGCGTGCTCTGGTCGCTCGCGATCCGGCACGCGGTCATGGAGGGCGAGCTCGACGTCCGCGTCGGCCTCGACCTGCTCGACGACGACGCAGCCCGCTACTGGGCGAGCCGGATCGACGAGGCCGAGGTGCGCCGGCCCGGCCACTTCAACCCCAACGGCTGGGTGGTCGCCGCCTTCCAGGCTGCCTGGTCCGCGATCAGCCACACGCCGGTGCCGTCGGGCGGGGACGCCTGCCGCCACCTCGGCGACGTGCTCGCCGCCGCGATCGCGATCGGCGACGACACCGACACGGTCGCCGCCATCGCCGGCGCGCTGGTCGGCGCCCGCTGGGGCGCCTCCGCCGTCCCGGCCCAGTGGCGCCGGGCGCTGCACGGCTACCCGGGCATCCGGGGCGAGAGGCTCGTCGAGCTCGCGCACCTCGCCGCCAACCGTGGTCCCGGCCAGCACGGCTGGCCCACGGCGCGGATCGACTACCGTGAGAAGCGCTGGCTGCCACCGACCGGATCGACCCTGGTCCGGCACCCCCACGACGACGGGGTCTGGCTCGGCGACGCCGGCGTCCTCGACGAGCTGCCCGACGACGTCACCGCCGTCGTCAGCCTCTGCCTCGTGGGCAACGAGCAGGTGCCGGCTGACGTCGAGCACGTGACCTTCCGACTGATCGACCGCGCCGAGTCGCGGTCCAACCCGCACCTCGACTTCGTCCTCGCCGATGCCGCCCGCACCGTGGCGGCCCTGCGCGACGAGGGCCACGTCGTCCTGGTCCACTGCGTCGCCGCGCAGAGCCGGACCCCCACCGTCGGCGCGGCGTACGCCATGCTGCGGGGCGTGCCGCACGACGAGGCGCTCGACGCCGTCTGCGCCGCCCTGCCCGCTGCCAGCCCCAACCCGGCGTTCCGGGACGCGCTGACCCGCGCCGACCTGACGCCCCAGACTGCCGGGACCCCGGCACCGGAAGGAGGAGCCGATGGCTCCACGCGCCACTGACCAGCCCTGGCAGGACCTCGACCTCGTGATGCGTGCGGCGGCGTACGCCGCCGATGCGCACCGCGGTGACCTGCGCAAGGGCACGACGATCCCGTACCTCTCCCACCTCTGGTCCGTCGCCGCGCTCGTGCTCGAGCACGGCGGCGACGACGAGCAGGTCGCCGCCGCCCTGCTGCACGACGTCGCCGAGGACCACGGCGGCACAGCCCGCCTCGCCGACGTCGCGAAGGAGTTCGGGCCCGAGGTCGCCCGCCTGGTCGAGGCGCTCTCCGACAGCCTCGTCGACACCGACGCCGGCGAGGAGAAGGCACCCTGGCAGGAGCGGAAGTCGACGTACCTCCAGCACCTCGCCGACGTCGACGAGCGCGTCGCCCTCATCTCCGCCTGCGACAAGCTCCACAACGCGCGCTCGGTCGAGGCCGACCTGCGCGAGGTCGGCCCGGCGGTCTGGGAGCGGTTCCGGGTGCAGGAGCCCGAGCAGCACCTCTGGTACTACCGCTCGCTCGTCGAGGCCCTCCGGCCGAAGGTGCCTGCCGCGCTCGGCGAGATGCTGCAGCGCACCGTCGCTGCGATCGAGGAGCTGGCACAGCGGGACTGACGGCAATCCCGCGGCCGTCACCCCCGCCTCGCCAACCCCACCAGTCCCACCTGCATCCCGAACCACCGGTGACGCCCTCGGTGCGGGCTGCGGGGGTCTCCTCTGGAACACTGGCTCACCGATTTCGACCTGATCGGGAGGAGGGGACCGTGAGCGACATCGCCGGTGAGCTGGCGCGGGTCAAGGGTGCCTTCGCGCAGCCGACCCTCACGCTCCTCCACCAGCGGCAGGCACCGGTGGTGATCACGATCTTCCGGGCGGCGTTCGGGCGGAACAACAAGCCGATCCCGACGGCGCGGCTGCACACCCAGGTCGAGGAGCACCTCGCGGAGATCCGGCAGGCGGGGGAGCAGGACGTCCCCAGCGGCAGCGGCAAGGAGATCTGCCAGCGGTGGATGCGCGGCCAGTGGCTGGTGCGCTCGCTCGACGAGCAGGGCAACGAGGTCTACTCGCTGACCTCGCACGCGCAGCAGGCGCTCGAGCTGGTCAAGAACCTCACCCGCGACCGGGCCACGCTGAGCGAGCACCGGATCACCACCATCCTCGGCACGGTACGACGCTTCAACGCCGAGGCGAACCCCGACCGTGGCGCCCGGGTGACCCTGCTCAACGAGGAGATCGCGCGGCTCAAGGCCGAGCGCGACCGGCTCGTCGACGGCGCGGAGATGCCGGGGGCGACCGAGGACTACATGGTCGAGGGCTTCACCGAGCTGCTGTCGCTCATCTCCGCGCTGCCCAGCGACTTCGCGCGCGTCGAGGAGCGGTTCGCGACGATCCGGGCCGAGATCCTGGCGGCCTTCCGCGCCGAGGACCGGCCCGCCGGCGAGGTGATCGACGAGTACCTCGCTCGCGCCGACGCGCTGATCACCGCCACCCACGAGGGCCGGGCGTTCGAGGGCGCGTTCGCGCTGCTGCGCGACGACGCCCTGGTCACCCAGCTCCGCGAGGACCTCAACGCCCTGCTCGAGCACCCGCTCGCCGACCGGATCCTCGCCGAGGCCGATCGCGCGGAGCTGCGCGGCACGGTGCGCCTGGTGCGCGACGGCCTCGACCGCGTGCTCGCCCAGCGCAGCCGGGTGACGGCGACGCTGAAGGAGTACATCGTCAGCCATGACGCGGCCCGCGACCGCGAGCTCGAGCAGACGCTGCGGCAGGTCGAGTCCGAGCTGATGACGTGGATGGCGGAGACCGGGCCGCGCGCGACCCACGACGTCGCGCTGCTGCCGAACCGGGTCACCGTCGAGCACCTCCGCGAGCGCTTCCACGACCCGGCCGACGACGTGCTGCCGGAGCCGATCTCGGCCGCCGACCCGACCGATGCGCCCGGGCTGTCGCTGACCGCGCTGATGGCGCAGGGCGGCCCGCAGCTGGGCTCGCTGCGCCAGCGGCTCGAGGACGCGCTCGGCGACCTCGCCCCGGCCGGCTCCCTCGGCGAGCTCTTCGAGAGCCTCGAGCCGTCGCTGCGCCGCCCGGTGGAGATCTTCGGCCTGCTGCACCTGGCGGCCAACCGCGACCTGCGCGCCGACGACGAGCACGTCGAGACGTTCTCCGCCCTACGGCCCGACGGCACCCGCCGTACCTTCGCGGTGCCGCGCACGCCGTTGCCCGACCCCGACCTCGATCGTGACCCGGACCATGAGGGGGCCAGCACGTGACCACCGAGTACGCCGAGCTCGAGGAGACCCCGGAGCTCGATGACCTCGACGTCGTCGACGACCGCTCCGTCTCGCTCTTCGAGGGCGACGAGGGCGGCCTCGAGTACGCCCAGCGCCAGACGCTGGTGACCCTGCTCAAGCAGCGGTTCATCAGTGCCCGCACCCACCCGCGCGACTGGCAGGTGCTGGTCGAGCACGAGCAGCTGCTGCGGGGGCGGCTCAACGACCTCTTCCTCGACCTCCAGGTCGACCGCGCCCGCGAGGTCGCGTGGAAGCGCCAGGCGCAGGCGGAGGGCGGCGGCCGTTTCCCGACCCTGCTTCACGACACCGCCTGGTCGCGGGAGGAGACGCTCGTCCTGGTCCACCTGCGTGACCGGCTGCGGGCCGGCATCGCGGGCGGCGACGTGCGGGTGTACGTCGACCGCGACGACCTGCTCGACTACGTGGCCAGCTACCGCCCGGTCCACGCCACCGACGAGTCGGGTGACGAGAAGCGGGCGCGCAACGCGGTCACCAGCATCGTCAAGGCCGGACTGCTGATCCCCACCGCGTCCGACGACCGGTTCGAGATCAGCGAGGCCGTCGAGCCCCTGCTGCCGCTCGAGCTGCTCCAGGAGCTGCTCGAGGCGCTGCAGAAGGCGAACGGCACGCAGCGCGACGACGAGGCCGAGGCCCCGGCCGACGCGGACCTGTTCGAGGAGGACGACGCCGAATGAGCATCGACGAGGGCATCGAGACGGCCGACGGCCTGCTCGACCACCGCGACGAGACCGACGGCCTGTTCGAGAAGCAGGTCGTCGCCGCGCCCGCCGACGACACCGTGCAGTGGCGAGCGTCGCTGCTGCAGCTGGTCAACTGGGGCGGCTTCGGCGGCCTGACCACCGTCCCGCTCGCCGGCGACGCGACGATGATCTCCGGCGCCTCCGGCGTCGGCAAGAGCACCATCCTCGACGCCTACACCGCGCTGATGATGCCGTCGGACACCAAGTTCAACGGCGCCTCCAACGACGCCGTCGCCGGCCGCGCCCGCAGCGTCGGGCAGCGCAACCTGCTGTCCTACCTGCGCGGAGCCGTCGACGTCGTCGACGACCCGAAGACCGGCCGGCCGGTGGAGAAGCTCCTGCGCGGCAAGGGCGCCGACACCTGGGGTGCGGTGGCGATGACCTTCGTCAGCGACCAGGGGGGCCGGTTCACCGCGCTGCGCACCTACTACGTGCCGCGGSGSGCGAGCCGCTCCAGCGACGTGCTCATGCAGATGTGGACCCACGAGGGCGAGCTGCCGCTGGCGAAGCTCGAGGCCGCCGTCCCGGAGAAGTTCCACGCGAACACCCTCAAGAAGCTGTTCCCCGGCGTCCGCGTCCACCGCACGTACGCCGAGTTCTCGGCCGTGCTGCACGCCCGGCTCGGCATCGGCGCCAACGGCGACGGCGCGAAGGCGCTGCGCCTGCTCGCCCGGATCCAGGCCGGCAACCAGGTCCGCAGCGTCGACGAGCTCTACAAGGACATGGTGCTCGAGCGCCCGGCGACCTACGCCGCCGCCGATCGCGCCATCGAGCACTTCGACGACCTCGACGCCGCGCACGTCGCGATGCGCACCGAGCAGCAGAAGCTCGAGCTGCTCGAGCCGATCACCGACATCCACGAGCGTCGTACGACGGCAGCGAAGCGCCTCGAGGAGCTCGACTCCTACGGCATCACCCAGTCCGGCGACGAGACCCCGCTGCGGTACTGGCTGCTGCGCACCCACCTGCGCCTGATCGAGACCGCGGTGGCCGACAACCGCGACGCCCGTGCGGCCACGATGCAGGC
>NZ_VLJQ01000011.1:0-7200 GCF_007829375.1 Nocardioides sp. J9
CCACCCACCCAGCCTCCTCGTCGCTGCCTTTCGGAGCTGTACCGGCTATGCGACCGCAGCCTGCGGGGACCGACCCACGCTCCGCCTCCGCAACCGCAACCCGACCGTCGGGTTTCGGCACTGTGCCGGCCACCCAACCGCAGCCCACCGGGAGCTGCGCGGGCTCGCCACCTCCCGGCCGCGTCGTGAACGGCACCGCACCCCGGCCACCGCGCATCCCACCACCGTGCCTCGCCCCCTCACCCCCTCCGGCACAATGAACCCGTGCTGACCGTCCGCCGTGCCCCACGCGAGAGCGTGGCTGTGCCGGCGTTCCTGGGCAGCGCGGAGAGCGTGACGGCGCTGGTGGTGGCGCACGCGGCGGCGGGGGGAGAGGTGCCGCAGTCGTGGTGGCTGCTCGCCTTCGGCGTCCTCGTGTACGGCGCCGGGCGGGTCGTGCTGCGTGGGCGGGCGCGGATCGGCGTGGTCCTGCCGGCGCTGCTGGCGGCGCAGGTGCTCGGGCACGCGTGGCTGGTCGCACTGGCCCCGTCGGGCCACGGCGGGCACGGGCACGCCGGTGACCTGGGCGGCGGGGCGCTGCTCGGGCTGACCCCGGCGATGCTGGCCGCGCACGCGGTCGCGGCGGCCGTGACCGGCGTGATGTGGGCGCTGCGCCGACGTGCGGTGGAGGTGCTCGTGCAGTGGACCGAGCCGCACCGCAGCCCGGTGCTGGTGACGCTCCGTCCCGTCCCACCGACCCCCGACGTCCCTGCTGCGCGCTGGTTCGCGGCGGCCCGGCCGACGCGCGGGCCACCGGCCCTGCTGCCGGCGACCGCCTGACCCGTCCCGGACGGGTGCGGGGCGGCCGTCGCTGCCTGCTGCCACACCCGAACCATCACAGAGGGACGAAACCCATGAACCGACGCTCCACCCTGCCCACCCGTCACACCGCCACCCGCACTGCCGCCCGCACCGCTGCTGCCGGCGCCGCCGCCCTCGGCATCGTCGCGCTCAGCGCAGGCTCCGCCAGCGCGCACGTGACCGTCTCGCCGTCCAGCACCGGCGCCGGCGAGTACACCGTGCTCACCTTCAGCCTCGGCCACGGCTGCGAGGGCTCGCCGACGACCGGGATCACCATCCGGATGCCCGAGTCGATCCCGTCGGTGACGCCGACGGTCAACCCGGGCTGGAAGGTCGTGAAGAACACCGAGAAGCTGGCCGAGCCGCTCGAGGACGCGCACGGCAACCAGCTCACCGAGCGGGTCAGCGAGGTCGTCTACACGGCGCGCACCCCGCTCGAGGACGGCTTCCGCGACAGCTTCGAGCTGCAGGTGCAGCTGCCGGACGCCGAGGGCGAGACGCTCACCTTCCCCGTCGTGCAGACCTGCGTGAAGGGCGAGACCGGCTGGATCGAGACCCCGGCCGACGGCCAGGACGCGGACGAGCTCGAGAGCCCGGCACCGGCATTCACGATCACCGCGGGCTCGGGCGGCGGCCACGGTGCCACCGACGAGGCCGACACGGAGTCGGGCAACGACGCGGGCGAGCAGGAGGCCGAGGCGTCCGACGACGACGGCGGCAACGGCCTCGCGATCACCGGCCTGGTCGCCGGTGTCGGCGGACTGCTGCTCGGCGGTGCCGCCCTGGCCCGCTCCGGCCGGAAGGCCTGACCACCCCATGACGTGGCGTGTGCCGGCCTGGTTCGCCGCCCTGCTCGTCGCCGCGACCGCGGTGCTCGGGCTGGCGGCGCCCGCGTCGGCGCACGCCACGCTGGTGTCCTCCGACCCCGCCGAGGGCGAGGTGCTCGACGCCGCCCCGGAGGAGGTGACCTTCACCTTCGACGAGCCGGTCTCGCTGGTGCCTGACGGGCTGCTCGCCTTCGACGCCGCGGGGGAGCAGGTCGACGTCGAGGCGTCCGCCAGCGGCACCGAGGTCCGCGGCGGCCTGCCCGGCGACCTCGACAACGGCACCTACGTCATCACTTGGCGGGTGGTCTCGGCCGACGGCCACCCGATCGCGGGGTCCCTGACCTTCCACGTCGGCGCGCCGAGCCCGAAGGTCGAGGCGCCGCAGCTCGGGCCCGACGACCCCGGCGCCGTACCCACCCTGCAGGCAGTGGTGCACGGCGTCGACTACGTCGCGCTGCTGCTGGCGGGCGGACTCGCGGTCTTCCTGTCCTGGACGGCGCGCGGCGTCCGCCTGGCCGACGACGTACGACGACGCCTGGTCCGCGTGCTGCGGGTGTCCGCGGTCGTGGCGGTGGTGGCCGCGGCTGCCGCCATCCCGCTGGCCGGTGCCTACCAGCTCGGCAGCGGTGTCGGTGGGGTGCTCGACCTCGGCGCCATCGACCCGGCGCTGGTGCAGGACGACCTGCTGGTGCTCGTGCTGCAGGTGGCTGGCCTCAGCGTGGCGGTGTGGGCCGCCAGGGAACAGCAGTCGTCGCTGCTCGCCGACCTGGTCACCGCGCTGGCCGTCTGGTCGCCCGCGCTGGTCGGCCACACCCGTTCCTACGAGCCCACCGCACTGCTCGTGGTCACCGACGCGCTGCACCTCACCGCCGGCGCGACCTGGCTCGGCGGCCTGGTCGGACTCGCGCTGGTCCTTCCCTCGGTCGCCGGGCGACCACGCGACGGGGCGCTCCTGCTCAGCCGGTTCTCGACGGTGGCCGCGGCCCTGCTCGCCGCGCTCGCGCTGACCGGTGTGCTGCTCGGCTGGCGGATCGTCGGCTCGTGGTCCCGCCTGGTGGGGGAGACGTGGGGCCGGCTGCTGCTGGTGAAGGTGGCGCTGGTGCTGGTCGTCGTGGCGCTCGCCGCGTGGAACCGCTGGCGCCTCCTCCCTCGCGTGACGGACGGCGTCGGGCACGACGACCGGCGCACCGCCACCGGCCTGGTCCGCCGCGCGGTCGCTGCGGAGGCGGCCGTGCTCGTCGCGGTGCTCGGGGTGACCGGGTTCCTCACCCAGAAGCCGCCGGGCGGCCCTGCCCCGGCGCAGCCGGCGACGGCCGGCACGGGCGCGGTCACCGGCGTCGCGAGCGACGACCTCAAGGTGGTCGCGGTCGTCCAGCCCGGCCCCGGCCTGCAGCGTCGGCTGATCGTGCAGGTGCAGGACCTGGCCGGCGAGCCGCTCGACCTGTACGACGCCCCGGCGGTCGCGCTGCGCACCGAGGGCGTCGACCTCGGCGAGGTCCCCGTCGAGCCGGTCGGAGCGGGCACCTACGAGGCCGACGTGGTCTTCCCACGCACCGGGACCTGGCAGCTCCAGGTCAGCATCCGGGCCGACGAGTTCACCAGCCCGGTGACGACCGTGGAGCTGCCGGTCACCGATTGAGCGGCGTCAGCCGCCGAGCTTCACGTCCGACAGCGGGACGGTGTCGGCGTCGTCGGGCACGGTGACCTCGACGTCGGCGCCGTAGTCGTAGTAGGTCTGCGTCGCCTTGCTGGTGGTGCCGGCCGCGGCGACCTCGTACTCGTACTTGACCGGGCGGTTGTCCTCGTCCAGCCACACGTCGAACGGGATGGTCTCCGGCAGCGAGGCGGTGGCCTCGGCGGGCAGGCCGAGCGCCTCGGCGAAGTTCTCGGTGCCGGCGACCGCGCGGTAGCGCGTGGTGTCGACCCCCTCGACCTTCTCCTCGCCGACGACGTCGAGCGACTGGAGGTCGCCCATCGCGCGCACCGCGGTCTCCGGGTCGGAGGCGGCGGCGAGGGCGGCGAGCGGGTTGCCCTGGTTGGCCGGGTCCGCGGGGTCGATCTTCAGCCACTTGTCGGCCGGGATGCCCAGGCCGTCGGACTTGAGGTAGACGACGCCGGCGGCGGTCACCGTCTCGATGGCCTGCGGGCTGTTCGCGGTGGTCTTCGCGTGGGCGAGCGGCTTGTCGCCCTCGAAGACGACCTCGGCCTCGAGCTCGGAGGTCACCGGTCCGGTCGCGGTGGTGGCCTTGCCGCGGTAGGAACCGGCGGCGCGCTGGGCGTCGAGGATCGCCTGCTGGAAGTTCTCCGGGGTGAGCTCGCCGGTCGAGCCGCCTTCCGGCGTACCGGTGGGCTCGGACGCGCTGCCCGACGCGCTCGGCTCCTTGCTCGCGCCGGCGTCACCGCCGGACGAGTCGTCGCCGCTGCAACCGGCGAGCAGCAGCGAGGCGGCAGCCAGTGCGGCGATGGAGGCGGACAGGGGCTTGCGGGACATGCGTTCTCCTGAGGGTTGGTGGTCAGGCTTCGGGGTCCACGGCCGCGGTCACCGCGACCTGGTGGAGCAGTCCGTCGACGCGGACCTGGACGAACATCCGGTAGTCGCCGGGCTCGCTGAAGGTGGTGTGGAAGGTCAGCACGGTGCCGTCGTCGGTCACCTCGGGCGCACCGAGCGGGTGCACGTGGACGAAGCCGCGGCTGTCGACCGCGAAGCCGGTGAGGTGGGCGGTCGCGCCGAGGTAGCTGCCGAGCTGGAGCGGCTCCCCGTCGACGTCGGTCACGGCCATCTGCAGCTTGCCGCTGCGTCCGGCCTCGCTGCGGCCGAGCAGGCTGACGCGGACCACGCCGTCGTCGGCCGTCGCCGCGTCGTCGCCGACCGGGACCTCGGCCGGGTCCCACGCCCCGGGCACCCGCAGGGTCGCGCCGAGCACCAGCGGCCGGTCGGTGCCCTGCGGCACGAACTCGGCGACGACCCGCCACCGGCCGGGCGTGCCGAGGTCGACGCGGCCACGCCAGGTGCCGTCGTCCTCGAGCTCGGGGTGGACGTGGCGGAAGGCGCCGAGGTCGTCGCGCACGACGTAGGCGTGCAGCAGCTTGGTCTGCTCGGGCACGTAGTCGGTCAGCGGCTCGCCCGACGCGTCGACGATGCGGAACGCGACCTCGCCGGGCCGGTCCGGTCCGGGCAGGACGACGTCGGTCATCGTGTAGCCCTCGACGCTCGCCCGGGTCCCGTCGCCGACGGGGTCGCCGAGCGGCTGCTCGCCGTCGCCGGCGGGGGTGACGACGATCCGGTCGTCGTCGCGGTCGGGCTCCTCGGAGCACGCAGCGAGGCCGAGCGCCACGACGGCGGCGATCGACGCGGCGGCGTACCTCCTCATCGAGCGGGTGCGGGTCATGGCGCCACCGTAAGCAGGAGGAAGGCGGCGAGCAGGACCAGGTGCACCACACCGTTCATCGGCTTCGAGCGGCCCGGGACGACGGTCAGCACGCTCACGACCGCCGAGATCACCAGCAGCACCAGCTGCAGCGGCTCCCGGCCCTGACGTAACACCGAGGGCGAGGTCGCCGTCCAGCCAGATCGAGGCGACCGCGATCGCCGGGATGGTGAGGCCGATCGACGCCATCGCCGAGCCGTAGGCGAGGTTGAGGCTGGTCTGCACCCGGTCGAGCAGCGCGGCGCGCACGGCGGCGATGGTCTCGGGCGCGAGCACGAGCATGGCGATCACGACGCCGACCACGGCGTGCGGGAAGCCGAGCCAGTCGACCGCGTCCTCGATCGAGTTCGACTCGACCTTCGCCAGGCCGACGACGGTCACCAGCGAGAGCACGAGCAGGAAGGCGCTGGTCCACGCCTCGCGGTCGGTCGGCGGGTCCGCGTGACCGTCGCCGTCCGCGTCGTCGGCGCTCGCCCAGCCACCCGGGGTCGACGTGGTGTTCGGGAGGAAGAAGTCGCGGTGCCGCACGGTCTGGGTGAAGACGAAGGACGCGTAGAGCACCAGCGACGCGAGTGCGGCGAAGGTGAGCTGCGACCCGGTCAGCACCGGACCGGCCTCGCTGGTCGTGAACGCCGGGACGACGAGGGTCAGTCCCGCGAGGGTGATCACCGTGGCGAGCGCCGACCCGGTGCCCTCCGGGTTGAACACCGCGAGGTGGTGCCGGATCGCCGCGACGACGAGCGCCAGGCCGACGATGCCGTTGAGCGTGATCATCACCGCGGCGAAGACCGTGTCGCGCGCCAGGGTGGCGGTGTCACCGTTGCCGGACACCATCAGCATCACGATCAGGCCGACCTCGATGACCGTCACCGCGACCGCGAGGAGCAGGGAGCCGAAGGGCTCGCCGACCTTGTGCGCGACGACCTCGGCGTGGTGGACGCCGCTCACCACGGCGCCGACGAGCGCCAGCCCGATCAGGCTCGCGGCGAGCGGCCCGGGGTGCGACCCCCAGCTCACGGCGAGGACCGCGGCGGCGAGGGGCGGGGTGAAGACGGTCCACCCCAGTCGTCCCGAGGTGGAGGCGCTCATGGGCCGGAATCCTACGGGGACGACCCAGCGCGGCCGCAGGGGCGGGGGCTCGCGGATGCCGGTCGGACCGGGCTCCCCTCGTAGAATCGGGGCCATGTCCGTCGAGTCCGTCTTCCCCCGGCTGGAGCCGCACCTGCTGTCGGKGKCCAAGCCGATCCAGTACGTCGGCGGCGAGCTCAACATGGTCGCGAAGGACTGGGACGCCGCCGAGGTCCGCTGGGTGCTCATGTACCCCGACGCCTACGAGGTCGGCCTGCCCAACCAGGGCGTCCAGATCCTCTACGAGGTGCTCAACGAGCGCGAGTGGATCCTCGCCGAGCGCACCTACGCCGTGTGGCCCGACATGGAGAAGGTGCTGCGCGAGCAGCAGATCCCGCAGTTCACCGTCGACAGCCACCGCCCCGTCGGTGCCTTCGACCTGTTCGGCGTGAGCTTCTCCACCGAGCTCGGCTACACCAACCTGCTCAACGCGCTCGACCTGGCCGGCATCCCGCTGCACGCCGTCGACCGCACCGACGACCACCCGGTCGTCATCGCCGGCGGCCACGCCGCCTTCAACCCCGAGCCGATCGCCGACTTCGTCGACGCCGCCGTCCTCGGCGACGGCGAGGAGGTCGTGCTCAAGATCTCCGAGCTCGTCCGCGAGTGGAAGGGCGAGGGCCGCCCTGGCGGCCGCCAGGAGCTGCTGCGTCGGCTCGCCGTCTCGGGCACGGTCTACGTGCCGCAGCTCTACGACGTGCACTACGGCGCCGACGGCACCATCGCTGCCGTCGTACCGAACCACCCGGAGGCTCCCGAGCGGGTGCGCAAGCACACGCTGATGGACCTCGACCAGTGGCCCTACCCGCGCAACCCGCTGGTGCCGCTCGCCGAGACCGTCCACGAGCGGTTCAGCGTCGAGATCTTCCGCGGCTGCACCCGCGCGGGCATGATCACCCGCCCGGTGCGCGAGCGCTCGATCGAGACGATCGGCGCGATGGTGGAGAACGGCGTGCGCAAGACCGGCTTCGAGGAGG
>NZ_VLJQ01000012.1:0-7054 GCF_007829375.1 Nocardioides sp. J9
GCGCGGCGGGAGCGAAGCGACTGCAGCTTGCTGCCGCCGCCAACCGCGCGCGCCGACCTCGACAGGCGACGCGCTCGCGCGAGGTTTCGCGAGTCGGCGCCGGGGCGCCTCGCACCTCAACCACCGGGAGCAACGCTCGCGCCACCGGCAGGCACGCTCGGGCCACCTACACCCGCCTTGCCCACCGGCAGCCACGCTCGGACCCCTACGGCCGTCTTGCCGCCAGGCCAACCCAGCCATCCGCCGGAGGCAACCGCGGCGCGGCAGCGCGGCGCCCCGCGGCGAAGCCGCGTCGGGGGCTAGCGTGGGCCGAGCGGAGCGAGTGCCTGCGCGCAGCCCTCGACAGGGCGACGCGCTCGCGCCCGAACCAACGCTGTCGTCTTGCCGCCAGGCCAACCCAGCCATCCGCCGGAGGCAACCGCGGCGCGGCAGCGCGGCGGGAGCGAAGCGACTGCAGCTTGCTGCCGCCGCCGGAGCGGAGACGCGTCTCGCGCCATTCAATACGAGCGGATGACGAGGTTCGAACTCGCGACATTCAGCTTGGGAAGCTGACGCTCTACCAACTGAGCTACATCCGCCTGCACGGGTTCCCCCGTGCGATCGAGGATGTTACCCGATGGGCTCGAGGGCCGGGCGCTTCGGCTCCACCCCGTCGCCGGAGGAGCGGCCGGTGATGCGTCGGTGGACCCAGGGGGCGAGGTGGCTGCGGGCCCAGGCGAGGTCGGCGGCGCGGCGCCTGCGCGGGGTGAGGACGGGGACCTCGACGGGCGGGAGGGGCTGGAGGTCGTGCCGGAGGCCGAGGGCGTCGGCGACCGCGATGGCGATGGCCTGGTGGCCGACGGCGTTGAGGTGGAGGCGGTCCTCGTCCATGACCTCCTCGACGGTCCAGCCGCGCATGCGCCACATGTCGACGAGGGTGGCGCCGTGCTTCTCCGCGATCTCGCGGGCCCACTCGTTGAAGATGGCGGTGCGGCCGCGGATCATCTTCATGACGCCGGAGTTGCCCGTGTCGGCGATGGTGAACATGACGACGTGGGCGCCGCTGGCGGTCAGGCGGCCGATGGCGTCGTCGTACGACGCAGCGAGGACGTCGAGGTCGACCTTGGGGCGGAGCACGTCGTTGCCGCCGCCGTGGATGCTGACCAGGTCGGGCTTCAGGGCGAGGGCGGGCTCGACCTGCTCCTCGAGGATGGCGGGGAGCTTGCGCCCGCGGATGGCGAGGTTGGCGTAGCCGAAGTCGCGGCCGGCCGCGGCCGCGTCGGCGGCCAGGGCCTCGGCGAACCGGTCCGCCCAGCCGCGCCAGCCGTTGGGGCGCTCCGGGTCCGGGTCACCGACGCCTTCGGTGAAGGAGTCTCCGAGTGCGACGTACTTGCTGAAGCTCACGCGCATATTGTGCGCCCGTGATCCGGCCCACGCGGTGCCGGGCGGCGCCGGGGCGGCTAGGGTGCCGAGCGTGCTGCTCAGCGACCGCGACATCACCGCCGAGATCGACGCCGGCCGGATCGGCCTCGACCCCTACGACCCGGGCCTGATGCAGCCGTCCTCGGTGGACTTCCGGCTCGACCGGTTCTTCCGGGTCTTCGACAACCACAAGTACCCCTCGATCGACCCGGCGGCGGACCAGTCGGACCTGACCCGGGTGGTGGAGCCGGAGGGTGACGAGCCGTTCATCCTGCACCCGGGCGAGTTCGTGCTCGGGTCGACGTACGAGGTCGTCACGCTGCCCGACGACATCGCGGCGCGCGTCGAGGGCAAGTCGTCGCTGGGGCGGCTGGGCCTGCTGACGCACGCGACCGCCGGCTTCGTGGACCCGGGCTTCTCCGGACACGTGACCCTGGAGCTGGCGAACGTGGCGACGCTGCCGATCAAGCTCTACCCGGGGATGAAGATCGGGCAGTTCTGCTTCTTCCGGCTGTCCTCGCCGAGCGAGCACCCGTACGGCTCGGAGAAGTACGGCTCGCGCTACCAGGGCCAGCGTGGCCCGACGCCGTCGCGCTCGTTCCAGAACTTCCACCGCACGCAGATCTGACCCGGCCGCCCGATCGGGGCCGGGAGTGTGCCGATGGGGCGACGTCAAGAAGTTAGGTTAGCCTTGCTTCCATGACCGTCGAGGAGAGCACGTACGTCGCCACCCTGCCGCTGGTCCTCGCCGAGCTCGAGGTGGCGCGGGTCGAGCGGGTCTCCCCGTCGTTCGTGCGGATCGAGCTGGCCGGCGACGAGCTCGCCGAGTTCGGGACCCCGGGTCCGGTGTTCGACCAGCGGATCAAGCTGATCTTCCCCAACGCGGCCGGCACGCTACCGTCCTTCGCCGCGATGGACGACAGCTGGTGGACCACGTGGATCGAGATCCCCGAGGACGAGCGCGGCTCGATGCGGACCTACACCGTGCGCGACGTCGTCGGCGAGGGCACCGACACCCGCCTGGTCGTCGACATCGTCGTCCACGAGGCGCACGAGGACGACCCGCTGGACGGCGCGGGCAACCGCTGGGCACTGCAGGCGCAGGCCGGCCAGCGACTCGTCGTGCTGGCCCCCCGCAAGGGCCACGAATTCGGCGGCATCGAGTGGTCGCCGGGCAACGCGACCCGGCTGCTGCTCGTCGGAGACGAGACCGCCGTGCCGGCGATCCGCGGCATCCTGCGCGACCTCCCGTCCGACGCCCGCGGAGCGGCCTTCCTCGAGGTGCCGGTCGACGCCGACGTGCTCGACGACGTCGCCGCCCCGGCGGGTGTCTCGGTGACCTGGCTGCCCCGCAACGGCGGCGCCCGCGGGGAGGACCTGCACGCCGCCGTGCTCGCCCACCTCACCGGCACCGCACCTGCCGAGCCGATCGCGGTCGACGAGGAGGAGGTCGACCCCGACCTGTGGGAGACCCCCGTCTACTCGTCCTCGGGCGAGCAGGTGGTCGAGGCGACCGCCGTACCCACCGACGACTCCCCCTTCGCCGGGCTCTACGCCTGGATCGCCGGCGAGTCGAAGGTCGTGACCGGCCTGCGCCGCAAGCTCGTCAAGGACCTCGGCCTCGACCGCGGCCAGGTCGCGTTCATGGGCTACTGGCGCGAGGGCGTCTCCATGCGCTCCTGACCCGGGGACCGACCCGGGGACCGCCCCGGGGACCGACCCGGCCGTGCGTCAGCGACGCACGGCCAGCGTGATCGACGACGGGTACGACGGACCGGTGCGCACCGTCACCGGCACGAGCTGTCCGAGCAGGCTGGTCAGCGGGGACAGCAGGTGCGGGACGTCGAAGGCCTGCACCGCGATCCGCAGCTTGTGGCCGCGCTTGACGACGGCGCCGGTCGGGAAGACCTCGACGTCGACCGCGGCGACCTTGCCGCCCGGCAGGTTCTTCTGCGTGGCCTTCGTGAACGGGTGCCAGGCCTGCAGCAGCTTGCCGTCGAGGTAGCGCGACCTCTTCTTGTCCAGGGTGCGGTGGGAGATGACCTGCCAGCCACCGGTGAGACGCGTGACCTTGCCGTTGGGGGCGACGTCCTCGATCGCGACCGACAGCATGCCGTCGCCGGTCGGCGAGGAGACGAAGAGACGCGCGTTGACCGGGCCCTGGAAGCGGATCGGCCTCGCGAGCGGGGCAGTGTCGAAGGTCAGCCCACCGAGGTCGTTGAGGCGATTGTCGGTGAAGCAGGGCAGGTCCTTCAGCAGCGCGGCCGGCAGGCCGGCGGTCCACTGGTTGGCCGAGCGCGTGCAGAGGCCGGTGACCGGCACGGGCGGGACGATCGAGGACCCGGCGGCGGGCTTGCCCCCGACGAGGCGACCGGCCTTGCCGCCGACGGCGGAGGTGCCGGACAGCTTGAGCACGCGGGCGGAGAGGTCGGAGGCGATCCAGCGCGGCTTCTTCACCCAGCGCCCCGAGCCCTGCTCGTAGTAGGTGAGCGGCGCGATCGTGCCGAGCTTGCCGTCGCGGCCCTTGATCCAGTGGTCGAACCAGCGCAGCTGGAGCTCGGCCAGGCTGCCGTAGCCGGCCCGGCCGACCTCCGCGCCCGAGGAGCCCTGCAGGTGGTCCCACGGGCCGAAGATCATCTTCACCGGCACCTTGTTGCGCTGCAGGCGCTCGAAGACGAGCGGGGTGCCGCGCTGGAAGAGGTCGAACTCGCCGCCGACGAGGAAGGTCGGCACCTTCACCTTGTCGATGGTCGTGATCGGCGAGCGCTCGCGGTAGAACGGGCCGTCGTACGCCGGCTCGCCGCCGAGCACGGCCTGCAGCATCAGCGGCAGGGTGAACCCGAGGGCGCCCTGCAGGTGGTCGGTGAGCGCCTTGAAGCCGGCGACCGGCTCCTGGAGCCCGTAGGCCGGCGGGATGACACCGGTCGCGGTGACCAGGCCCATCCAGAGCGGAATGAAGCCGACGTCGATCTGGCCACCCGACGCGACGACGTCGCGGTAGACGTCGGCGGCGGGGACCTGCGGGAAGATCGCCTTGAGGCCCTTCGGCTGGCGGGCAGCGGCGAACAGCTGCGAGATGCCCATGTACGACGCCCCGGTCATGCCGACCTTGCCGTTGCTCCACGGCTGCTTCGCCGCCCACGCCACGACCGCCGCGGCGTCCTTGCCCTCGCGGGCGCTGAACGCCGCCCAGGTGCCCTCCGAGGAGCCGGTGCCGCGGGCGTCGACGGTCAGCTGGGCGTAGCCGCGCTTGACCAGGTAGGCGGGGTCGGCGCCGGCGAGCACCGCTCCCCCGCCGGCGGCGAGGACGGTCTTGTTGTAGGCGGTGATCGTGATGATCACCGGCAGCCGGGTGCCGACCGGGGTGCCGGCGGCGGTGGCCGGGCGGACCAGGTCGGCGCGCAGCTCGACGCCGTCGTCCATCCGGATGACGAGGTCGCGGGTGGTGTGCGTGGCGCGGTACTGCTCGGCGCGCGGCTTCCACGCCGTCGTGGCCGCCTTCACCGGTGCTCCGGTCGCCGCGGCCGCAGGGGTGGCCGCGGCCGTCTCAGCGGTCGGTGCCGGTGCGGCGGCGGCCGGCCCGCTCGCGGGCGCGAGGGTGGTGGCGGCGACGGCGGCCGCGACCAGGGCGGCGGCGCGGCGGGGCAGGCGGACGTGCATGTGGATCTCCCTCTCCTCCGGGCCCTCCCGGGCCCGGGGGAGCAACGAGCCGGCCGGCCCGTGCGTCACGCCCGAGCCAGAACCGGTTCCACCCGGGTCGCTGTCGGTGCCCGCGGCTAGCGTCACCGCCCGTGGGCACCGAGGAACACTTCGACGAACGCTTCGAGCAGCTCGACCCGGCGCGGTGGACGTCGTCGTACCTGCCGGCGTGGAGCTCGCGCGCCGCGGCCGCTGCGGCGTACGACGTCGGGCCGGGTGGGCTGCGCCTGTCGATCCCGCCCGACCACCCGCGCTGGTGCCCGGACACGCACGCGACGCCGCTGCGGGTCTCGGGCATCCACAGCGCGAACCGGTCCGGGCCGGTCGGGTCGACCGACGCGCCCCAGCCGTTCGCCGCGGGCCTCCGGGTCCGTGAGGAGCAGCCCACGATGGTCGGCTTCGCCCCGCACTTCGGGGTCGTCGAGGTGACCTGCCGGGCCCACCTGACCGGCCGCTCCATGTTCTCCGCGTGGATGGTCGGCCTCGAGGACCGACCTGAGCGCTCCGGGGAGATCTGCCTGGTCGAGGTGTTCGGCAACAGCATCGGCGACGACGGCACCGTCGCGCTGGGGCAGGGCATCCACCCGTTCCGCGACCCGGGCCTGGTCGACGACTTCACCGCCGAGCGGCGCTCGCTCGACGTGGCGCAGTGGCACCGCTACGCCGTGCGCTGGTCGCGCGGCGCCGTCGAGCTCAGCGTCGACGGCCAGGTCACCCGCACCTGCTCCCAGGCGCCGGACTACCCGATGATGCTGATCCTCGCCGTGTTCGACTTCCCCGACGAGGGCGGTGACCCCGCCGACGTGCCGGTGCTCGAGGTTCGCCGGGTCGTCGGC
This sequence comes from Nocardioides sp. J9, assembly GCF_007829375.1. Taxonomy (NCBI): domain Bacteria; kingdom Bacillati; phylum Actinomycetota; class Actinomycetes; order Propionibacteriales; family Nocardioidaceae; genus Nocardioides; species Nocardioides sp. J9. The sequence goes on from NZ_VLJQ01000012.1 coordinate 5,937, forward strand.
TCGCCCCTGTCCTGACCCTGCGGGGACGGGGCCGGCGGCCGGCTCAGGCGAGCCCGAGCAGCTCCGCGGAGCGCTCGCGCATCTCCACCTTGCGGATCTTGCCGGTGACCGTCATCGGGAACTCCTCGACCACCATCACGTAGCGCGGGATCTTGTAGTGCGCGAGCCTGCCGGTGGCGAACTCGCGCACCTTGTCGGCGTCGAGCGGGTCGGCGCCGGCGCGCATCCGGATCCAGGCGCACAGCTCCTCGCCGTACTTCTGGTCGGGGACGCCGACCACCTGCACGTCCTCGACGTCGGGGTGGGTGTAGAGGAACTCCTCGATCTCGCGGGGGTAGATGTTCTCCCCGCCGCGGATGACCATGTCCTTGATCCGGCCGACGATGTTGCAGTAGCCGTCCTCGCGCATCACCGCGAGGTCGCCGGTGTGCATCCAGCCGTCGGCGTCGATCGCCTCGGCGGTCCTGGCCTCGTCGTCCCAGTAGCCGAGCATCACCGAGTAGCCGCGGGTGCAGAACTCGCCGGGCTCGCCGCGCGGCACGGTCTCGCCGGTGGCGGGGTCGACGATCTTGATCTCCACGTGCGGGGCGGCGCGCCCGATGGTGGCGGTTCGACGGTCCAGGTCGTCGTCCGCGCGGGTCTGGCAGCTCACCGGGCTGGTCTCGGTCATGCCGTAGGCGATGCCGACCTCGGCCATGTGCATGTCGTTGATGCACCGCTTCATCACCTCGACCGGGCAGATGGAGCCGGCCATGATCCCGGTGCGCAGCGTCGACAGGTCGTGCTCGGCGAAGTCGGGGGCGTTCTGCATCGCGATGAACATCGTCGGGACGCCGTACACCGCCGAGCACTTCTCCTCGGCGACGGTGCGCAGGGTGACCGACGGGTCGAAGCCGGGGCCGGGGATGACCATGGTGGCGCCGTGCGTGACGCAGCCCAGGTTGGCCATCACCATGCCGAAGCAGTGGTAGAAGGGCACCGGGATGCACAGCCGGTCCTGCTCGGTGAAGCCGAGCAGCTCGGTCACGAAGAAGCCGTTGTTGAGGATGTTGCGGTGGCTGAGCGTGGCGCCCTTGGGGAAACCGGTGGTGCCGCTCGTGTACTGGATGTTGATCGGG
>NZ_VLJQ01000014.1:0-6624 GCF_007829375.1 Nocardioides sp. J9
CCGAGCCGTTCGACCGCACACGTCTCAGCCAACCGCTCGGCGGTGCGGAGCAGGGCGGCGTCGAGCAGCCCCTTCGCCGCCGCGATGGCCTCAGCCACCTCSACCGCGTCCTCAGCGGTGAGCTGGTCCCAGTCGGTCTGGGCGAGCTCGGCAGCGCTGGCGGCCAGGGCGGTGGCCGTGGTGAGCGCCGCGGGTGATGACATGTCCTGATTCTACTCGAACACCTGTTCGATCACAAGAGCGAAGAGCGAAGAATCCGCAGGTCAGAGGCGCAATTGTGGCCGGCGGGCGGAGGTAGCCCGCGCCGGCGTCGGCCGCCCAGCCAACCGCAGCCCGACCGCCGGACCCGACCATCCACCCAGCTCGCTCGTCGCTGCCCTTTCGGAACGCAACCACTCACCCACCGAAGCGTCCGGCGATCTCCTCCGACCGAGATCCTCCGATCCGCGAATGAGTCGCCCGCTCCGCCCCGCTAACCGCAGCCCGACAGGCGGACCCGACCGCCTACCCAGCTCCCTCGTCGCTGCCTTTCGGAACGCAGCCACTCGGCCGACCGCAGCCTCCGGCGAGCACTACCTAGTGGAACCCGCCGCGCGAAAGCGGGGTCGACCTCTCTGCCCTGCCATCCGCACCCCGACAGGCGGACCCGACCACCCACCCAGCGTCCTCGTCGCTGCCTTTCGGGACGCAACCACCCGACGACCGCAGCTTCTGGTGATCTCGGCCCACTGAGATCCTCCGTCTCGCGAACGAGCAGCCCGCTCCGCCCTGCCAACCGCACCCCGACAGGCGGAGCCGGGCTCACCCGCCCGTGAGCCGCGTGAGCCCGTGAGACCGAGTTGACGAAACGAAACGATCGGGCGCGTCGGGGCGAAACGAGCGGCGCACAGGATCGAGGTCAGTTTCCGACCCATGCCCGGACCGAGCTGCCAGGAGCCGTGCCATGACACTGACCACCAACCAGGGTCCCGACGAGTCCGTCGTCGCGGGGCCGAGTCCCGCCAGGGAGCGCCGGTCCGGCCGGTGGATCGAGGACTGGCGCCCCGAGGACAAGGAGTTCTGGGAGACGACGGGCGCACCGATCGCCCGGCGCAACCTGATCTGGTCGATCTTCGCCGAGCACCTCGGCTTCTCCGTGTGGCTGATCTGGAGCGTCTCGTCGGCGTTCCTGGTCGCGCAGGGCTTCGCGTTCAGCATCGAGCAGCTGTTCTTCCTCATCGCGATCCCCAACCTGGTGGGCTCCCTGCTGCGGGTGCCCTACACCCTGGCGGTGCCGAAGTTCGGCGGGCGCAACTGGACGATGATCAGCGCGAGCCTGCTGCTCGTGCCCACCCTGGGCTTCGCGTACGCCGTCACGAACCCGGCGACGCCGTACTGGGTCTTCTGCGTCATCGCCGCGACGGCCGGCTTCGGTGGCGGCAACTTCGCCAGCTCGATGGCCAACATCAACTTCTTCTACCCGGCGGACAAGAAGGGTGCGGCGCTCGGGCTGAACGCGGCGGGCGGCAACCTGGGCGTCTCGCTGATCCAGTTCTTCCTGCCCGTCCTCGTCGGTGGCGCGGGCATCTTCGGGCTGGTCAAGGCGTCGGAGGGCGGCATCCACCTGGAGCGGGCGGCGTGGGTCTACGCGGGCCTCGCGGTCGTCGCGACGCTGGCGGCGTTCTTCTTCATGGACAACCTGGTCGGCGCGCGGTCCAACCCGCGCGAGCAGCTCAGCGTCCTGAAGGAGAAGCAGACCTGGATCATGTCGTTCCTCTACATCGGCACCTTCGGCTCGTTCATCGGCTACTCCGCCGCGATGCCGCTGCTGATCAAGGTGAACTTCTGGCGCCAGCCGCTGCCGTCGATCACGGGCATCGGCATCAACTTCGCCTTCTACGCCTTCCTCGGCGCCCTGGTCGGCTCGATGGCCCGCCCGCTGGGCGGCTGGCTCGCCGACAGGTACGGCGGCGCGCGGATCACGCTCGTCGCGTTCGGCGGCATGATCGCCAGCACCCTGCTCGTGCTGTTCACGCTCAGCCGGCTGACCGTGCTCCCGCCCGCGCCGGACAAGGCGCAGGTCGCGAAGATCGCCGAGGACCCGTCGTCCTTCCAGTTCCCCGACGCGGTGGTGAGGGCGATCGACGCCAACCAGGAGGTCTTCCCGTTCTTCCTCGGCGCCTTCCTGCTGGTCTTCGTGTTCAGCGGGATCGGCAACGGCTCGACCTACAAGATGATCCCCGCCATCTTCCGCAAGGACGCGCTCCGCGCGACCGCCGAGGGCACGCCGGAGCGCGAGCTCGCGCTGATGACGCAGGGCAAGAAGGCCTCGGCCGCGATCGGCATCATCGGGGCGGTCGGCGCCGTCGGTGGCTTCCTCATCCCGATCACGTTCAACAGCCCGTGGGTGACCGAGCCGCTGGCCGCCACGAAGAACGCCTTCTGGATCTTCACGGCGTTCTACGTGGCGTGCGCGGTCGTCACCTGGGCGGTCTACCTCCGCAAGCGCTCGGGCGCTGCTGCGGACAAGGGGTACGTCGGCGTCTGACCCGGCAACGGCGCCGGGACGGGTCCGGGCGCACCCCCACCGGTGGCCGGCGTGCTGCGGCGCCGGGTGTCAGATGACGCCCAGCGCCAGCATCGCGTCGGCCACCTGGATGAAGCCCGCGATGTTCGCGCCGGCGACGTAGCTGCCGGGCTGGCCGTAGGCGTCGGCTGTCTCCAGGCAGCGGTCGTGGATGCGGACCATCGTCTCCTGCAGGCGCGACTCGGTGTAGTCGAAGGACCACGAGTCGCGCGACGCGTTCTGCTGCATCTCCAGGGCGCTGGTCGCCACGCCGCCGGCGTTCGCGGCCTTGCCGGGCGCGAACGAGACGCCGGCCTCGGTGAGCACCCGCACCGCCTCCGGGGTGCACGGCATGTTGGCGCCCTCGGCGACGACGGTGCAGCCGTTGCGGACCAGCGTGGCCGCAGCAGCCTCGTCCAGCTCGTTCTGGGTCGCGCAGGGCAGCGCGATGTCGCACGGCACGTCCCACACCGAGCCGCCGGCGACGAAGGTCGCGGAGTCGCCGCGCTTCTCGGCGTAGGTGTCGATCCGGGCGCGCTGGACCTCCTTGACCTCCTTGAGGAGCTCGAGGTCGATGCCGGCCTCGTCGACGACGTAGCCGCTGGAGTCGGAGCAGGCGACGACCGTGGCGCCGAGGGCGGCGGCCTTCTCGATCGCGTAGATGGCCACGTTGCCGGAGCCGGAGACGACGACCTTGGTCCCGTCGAGCGAGGTGCCGCGGGCCTTGAGGATCTCCTGGGCGAAGTAGACCGTGCCGTAGCCGGTCGCCTCGGTGCGCACCAGCGAGCCGCCCCAGCTGATGCCCTTGCCGGTGAGCACGCCGGACTCGTAGCGGTTCGTGATCCGCTTGTACTGCCCGAACATGTAGCCGATCTCCCGGCCACCGACGCCGATGTCACCGGCCGGGACGTCGGTGTGCTCGCCGATGTGGCGGTAGAGCTCGGTCATGAACGACTGGCAGAAGCGCATGACCTCGGCGTCGCTGCGACCCTTCGGGTCGAAGTCCGAGCCGCCCTTGCCGCCGCCGATCGGCATGCCGGTCAGCGCGTTCTTGAAGATCTGCTCGAAGCCGAGGAACTTGATGATGCCGAGGTAGACCGACGGGTGGAAGCGCAGGCCGCCCTTGTAGGGCCCGAGCGCGGAGTTGAATTCCACCCGGAAGCCGCGGTTGAGCTGCACCTGGCCGTTGTCGTCCACCCACGGGACGCGGAAGATGATCTGCCGCTCGGGCTCGCAGATGCGCCGGATGATCGCGGCGTCGGCGTACTCGGGGTGGAGCCGTACGACGGGGTCCAGGCTCTCGAGGAGCTCGCGGGTCGCCTGGTGGAACTCGTCCTCGCCGGGGTTGCGGGCGAGCACCTCGTCGAAGATCGGCTGCAGGGTCTCGTTCAGTGCCACGCCCTACACGGTCTCACCGCCCGGCCGGAGGCGACGCACCGGGTCCCGTGAGGACGTGAGGAGATGTTGACGTCCGCGCATTCCGTGCTCCGGTGACCCGAAACCGCGACGCCGTGGAATGGGAGCATGAGCGCGACCCCTACCCACTGCCCCTACTGCAGCCTCCAGTGCGGGATGAAGGTCCAGCGCAAGGGGCGCGCGGGCATCGAGGTCGCCGCGTGGGAGCAGTTCCCCGTCAACGAGGGCGCGCTGTGCCGCAAGGGCTGGACGGCCGGCGAGCTGCGCGGCACCCGTGAGCGGTTGACCACCCCGTTGGTGCGCGACCGGGCGACCGGCGAGCTCCGCGCGGCCGGGTGGGACGAGGCCCTCGACCTCGTCGCAGGACGGATCACCGCGCTGCAGGCCGAGCACGGCAAGGACACGGTCGCCGTCTTCGGCGGCGGCGGGCTGACGAACGAGAAGTCCTACCAGCTCGGCAAGTTCGCCCGGGTCGCGCTGGGCACCAGCCAGGTCGACTACAACGGCCGCTGGTGCATGAGCTCGGCCGCCAGCGCCGGCAACCAGGCCTTCGGCATCGACCGGGGCCTGCCGTTCCCGCTGGCGGACGTCGAGCAGGCCGACGTCGTCGTGCTCGTCGGCTCCAACATGGCCGAGACCATGCCGCCCGCGGCCCGCCACCTCGACCGCCTGCGCGAGCGCGGCGGCAAGGTCGTCGTCGTCGACCCGCGGCTCACCCCGACCGGCGAGCGGGCCGACCTCTTCCTCCAGCCCGTCCCGGGCACCGACCTCGCGCTCGCCCTCGGCGTGCTGCACCTGCTCGACGCGCAGGGCGCCGTGGACGAGGAGTACGTCGCCCGTCGTACCACCGGCTTCGAGGAGGTCCGCCGCTCCGTCGCTGCCTGGTGGCCCGAGCGGGTCGAGCGCACCACCGGGATCGCCACCGACGAGCTGCGCGCGCTGGTCGACCTGCTCGCCGGGTCCGAGCGGGTCGTGGTGCTGACCGCCCGCGGTGCCGAGCAGCACGCGCAGGGCACCGCCACCGTCCTGGCGTGGATCAACGTGGCCCTCGCCCTCGGCATGCCCGGCAAGCCGTACGCCGGCTACGGCTGCCTCACCGGCCAGGGCAACGGGCAGGGCGGTCGCGAGCACGGCCAGAAGGCCGACCAGCTGCCCGGCTACCGGATGATCGACGACCCCGCCGCCCGGGCGCACGTCGCCGCGGTGTGGGGCGTCGACCCCGACTCGCTGCCCGGCAAGGGCCGCTCCGCCTACGAGCTCCTCGACTCCCTCGGCGACGGCGGCGGCCCGCGGGCGCTGCTCGTCCTCGGCTCCAACATCGTGGTCTCCGCGCCGAACGCCACCCACGTCACGCAGCGGCTCGAGTCCCTCGACCTGCTCGTCGTCTGCGACATCGTGATGTCCGAGACCGCCGCGCTCGCCGACGTCGTGCTGCCGATCACCCAGTGGGCCGAGGAGAGCGGCACGATGACCAACCTCGAGGGCCGCGTCATCCTGCGCCAGCGCGCCGTCGCCCCGCCCGACGGCGTCCGCAGCGACCTCGACGTCATCGCCGGCCTCGCCGAGCGGCTCGGCTCGCCCGTGCCGTTCTCGACCGACCCGCAGGAGGTGTTCGCCGAGCTCGGCCGGGCGTCGGCCGGCGGCAAGGCCGACTACTCGGGCATCACCTGGGAGCGGATCGCCGCCGAGCAGGGCGTCTTCTGGCCGTGCCCGGCCGTCGCCGACGGCGAGCAGCCGCACCCCGGCACCCCGCGCCTGTTCGCCGACTCCTTCGCCACGCCCGACGGCCGCGCCCGCTTCCTGGTCACGGAGTTCGCCGGCGCCGCGGAGCAGCCCGACCCGGCCTACCCCCTCCACCTGACGACCGGCCGCGTCCTCGCGCAGTACCAGTCCGGCGCCCAGACCCGCCGCATCCGCTCCCTCCCCGACGAGGGCGCCTTCGTCGAGATGCACCCGATGCTCGCCGACCGGATCGGCGCCCACGACGGTGCTCCGGTCGTCGTGCGCACCCGCCGCGGCGAGATGAAGGCCCCCGCCCGCGTGGTGCCGACCATCCGCCCCGACACGGTCTTCGTCCCCTTCCACTGGGTCGGCGCCAACCGGCTCACCAACGACGCCCTCGACCCCTCCAGCCGGATGCCGGAGTTCAAGGTCTGCGCTGCTGACGTGCTCGTTTGATCGCGCGAGCGTGTCGCCTGTCGAGGGCGCGCGCAGGCACTCGCTGGCGCTCGGCCCGCACTTGCCCTCGACGCGGGCGCCAGGCAGCCGCGCCGCGGTTGCCTCCGGTGGGTGGCACAGTCCGCCTGGCGGCGAGCCTTGGGCTTCGCCGTAGTCCCGGTGGTTGAGGTGCGACGAGCGCCAGCGAGGAGCCTCGAAACCTCCGGGCCTGCGGGCCGGACTGTGGTGGGCACAGCCGGGTGCATCGTGGCCGGTGGTTTCGAGGCTCGGCGCTGGGGCGCCTCGCACCTCAACCACCGGCGGCTCGGTGGGCGTGGCTGCTGGTCATGCGCCTGACCCCCGGTGGTTGAGGTGCGACGAGCGCCAGCGAGGAGCCTCGCGGCGCTGTCGGCGAGCGTGTCGCCTGTCGAGGGCGCGCAGGCACTCGCTGGCGCTCGGCCCGCACTTGCCCTCGACGCGCCTCCGGCGCGGGCGCCACGCTGCCG
>NZ_VLJQ01000024.1:0-91852 GCF_007829375.1 Nocardioides sp. J9
CGCTCATACGGGGCGGCGCCGATCCGCTCGGTCGCTTCGAGCTCGATCAACTCCTGCAGCGCGACGCGGACTGAATCACGGATCAGATCGACGCCATCACCGGCACGGAATGCCTCGAGCAGCTCGGACAGGGCAGACTGGGGCAAGGCCATCGGTGGATCTCCTTCAGTGTGTCTCTTGGTCGTTTCACACCGAAGATCCCGCCGATGGCCGTCTACGTCAGGCAGCCTCGCCGTGGTTCCTCAAAGCCCACCACTCCTGGGGACTCTTACCAGCAGACCCGGTCGCCCTCGATTGCGATGGACCTCAGTGTCTGTAGGGTTGCGAGAGTGGTACTGATGCTCCCCAAATGGGCGATGGCCGGAACGAAGTACACAATCCCAGTGACATTGGGAAAAAGTATGCCGCCCGGCGCGACCAAGACACCGGTCGACTTGTCTGTAACTGGCTACCGGCTAGCTTGGGCGGCTATCAGTTCGGGACGCCCGCCAGCGCTGGACGCGTCCGCGCTTACTCTAGCGGGTCGCGATTACCGCAACTGGCGGATTTGGGCCAGCCTCGGGCTCATTGAGCCCTACGACGTACACCTCCTACGTCGTACCAAGCACTTCGCGGCACTGGACCCTACGGAGAAGGGACACCTGAACTACGCCCTGGCTGGTGCCATCGCCAAGGCATACGCCGCCGAGAAGCTCGGCTGTAGGTGGCTGGCTCACCTGTCGTTAGCTCAGACAAGCACGAGTTACCAGGCGGCGTTTGACCCTGCAAATCCGAAACGACCCGATTACATCGGACTCACAGACGACGGCTCCTCGTTCTTCGTTGCTGAAGCAAAGGGCCGCGTAGTGCTCCGTTCAGACTTGAAGAAAGCTCTCGACGGCAAGGAGCAGGGTAAGGCGGTCGCTTCCGTAGGAGGTCAACCCGTCGCCGCGCGCTACGGGTTCGCGGTCACGGCGACGACCGCCCGTACTGGCCTGTATGTGACCGACCCTGTCGAGCCGCTACAACTCGACGTCACGGCGCGCCAGTGGATCCACCGCTACTACCGAATGATGGTCGACATCGCGGACGCTATTGACCGAGTCGAGCCCGCGCCCCTTCGCCAAGGCGACGGCGGCGGACCAGATGCGGATTGGCGCCCCGTCCGTCTTGTGGTTCCCGAGATCTTGCGCGAGTGGGCGACTGGCGACCGAGACCCGTTGACGGAGTGGGACGCCGCCGAGACGCTCGTCGCTCTAAGCCTCGGCCCCTCTGCAGCGCTAAACCCCGACCTGACCGCTTTCGTCGCGGCGGTCACCGATTGAGCCCGTCCGCACATGCAGTCGCTCCGCATTCGACATTGACCACCGATACAAGTGAAGGGCTTTCTGAATGAGTGACGAGAAATCAGTTGAGGCGACGTTGCTGGTGACCTCTGACGCCATAGCGCAACTGCGCGGCGCCCTCAACGTCGACAGCGATGGCGAAATCAGCGTTTTTCTATCTGCGGTAGCCACGGTGGCTGGGCAGATGTTCCTTGATGAGTTGCTGGGCGCCCGGGATTACCCGACTAAGACCGCAGCGCGGCACGAACGCATTCGCGGAATGGTCAAGCACGCGTTCAACGATGAAATTCCTCCTGCGTCGGTCATCGCCGCCCTCTTTCACGTGACGCCATCTGCTGCTGCCACCCTCCTGGCCAGCACCGAGGCCCGATACGCCACTGACATGAGCGTGGCTAGAAACAATGCCATTCGCCAGCTTCTATCAGGGGCGCTTACCCTTGCCGAAGAAGCCGAGGACCCGACCAACAACCTGTACCACTTCCGTTGTAGAGACGCCTCTGCGATGGCCGCGATGAAGCAGGCGTTGGCAGACAGTGACGAAACTGTCGTGCCGATCACTAAGTCACGAGAAGCCACAAACACCTACGAGGTTCACGGCTCGGCCCTCCCACCGCTCAGCGCTCGGTTCGGCGTTGATGCAATCGACATGGTTCGCCTTGATGACCGCGAACGCGTTCGAGCTCAGGTGGATACGGCCCGAGCAGCGGCGGGGGAAGCCGCGCCCAAAGGCCGCACGAGGTCGCGCCGTTCGCGTGGGTCCGGGAAATGATGGTCACCGACGCGGTGGCCGGCGTTCTTTCGGGGCTCATGGTTGCCGTCGCCGGACTGGTCTGGAACCTGACCGGATCTCTTCGTGAATCAGCATCGAGCGCCCCGAGCCGCAAGAGTCCAGTGCCTTCGCTCTACGCAGCGCAACTAACGGGTGCAGCGAGACTTCGTCGCCGGTACCGAATGTGGGCGCTTGGCACCTCGTCTTTCGTATTGGTCACAGGAGTCGCGATCATCGCCGTTATAGAGCAGGTGCACCCAGACAAGCCGGTATCGGCAACCAAGGTCGCGTTCACCTTGATCTGGTCCTGCTGGCTTGTGTCGACAGGGCGGCTCTGGTGGCGAGCGGCCGGTGGCGGAATTCCGTCCCCGCCACAGAAACCGCAAGACGCGGAGCTGCCTCGGATGGCGAACGACCGGGACGCGGGCGCCGCTAATCCGTAGATGTGTCACCCGCCGGCCGACTGCGCCGCGGAGCAAGCCGGGCACACATGACACCATGACCGTTCCTGCTGACCTGACCGACGCAGCGCTGCAAACTCCCCGAACCACTCTCGAACGCTCCCCAGTATGGGGCGCCGCCGAACACCTCAGTGCCCGTCAGGTCGCTGCGTTGCGTTGGACCGTCGCGCAGATCGAGAGTAATCGGCGGTCCGGAATTGCTGATGCCGACCGAGTCAGCGACATTCGCCGGCGTCTCTTGCAGGCGTCGCCGGGCCGTGGCGGGTGGATGGCGACGTACTCAAGGACTTCATGGGACATCCTGTCGCGCTGCTCGGCATGACCGCGTTTCCGGAGCGAGATGCGTAGCCATGGCATCGCGCCGATGCCGAGTTCCTGGCTCACGCCCACAGTGACATCGAGGCACTCCTCGCGGCTCTGTCCTCGGCCAACTAGTGGGCCTGCGCCCGTTGGGTCGGGCCGGCTGCACGATCGGTTGTCGGGCCAACCTGTTTCCTATCCGCCGAGCAGCTCCCAAGGTGCCGGTCGTGGCCGCAGGCCGCGGAAGGTGACTCGGCCTACGGACCGATTTCAGCATTCATCAGCCGCTCGTATTCGTCCACCGACGCTTGCAGGAACTGCAAGTACACCGCAGACCTGTCGACAGGCGCGCTAAGTACGGTCGTACCAAGACGACCGCGCGTCAACGCCACATAAAGCATCGTGCGGCTCACCTCGGCCTCGGACTTATTCTTCGGCCGCCAAAACGCCTGCCCGACATCCAGCAACAAGACCCGGCTGGCCTCGATCCCTCGCGCCGAGGAGTACGACACCAGGCGCACGTGTTTCTCCGGCAAGACCATGCTCTTATTCGCATCGATGGTCTGATCGAGGTACGGGACTCCCATGAGATCCAACGCGCGGCGAACAGTTTCAAGGTTTAGCGCTTCACGCTTCGTGCGAGAGACCAGCACCGCTAGGTCGTAAGGTCGCCTCTCGCGTTCCAGCCTCTCCAGTAGATCGGCCAATACTTGCTGAAAGCACTCCACCTTGCCGGGCGGGTCGCTCCAATAGCGGATGTCGATCAGCTCGGCAGGATCCGGGACCGCCTCAACGTCCAGGGCAAGGGCTTGCTGCGCCGGGCGCCGCTGGATAGCGCGACGTGAGTACCAGGCGGACAGACGTTCCCCGTTGGGGGCCAAGTCCCTTACTGACCGGGCGATCTGAAGCGAGGCGTTGGCTGCGCGCTTCGAGCCCTGCAACTTGAACAACGTACCGAGTTCCGCTGCACGCTCACGTGCCCGCACGAGCAGAGGAGCAGCGACTGCGTCACCAAACAGCTCCTGGCCCGGCCCGTCTGCGAGGAACCAGCGAGCGTCGGGCTTCGCTACCAACCGAATGCCATCGAAACCCCGGGCGGAGAAGTCCTGCGCCTCATCGACACACACTGTGTCGTAGCTGTGAGCAATCACCTGGCCGTCGTGGTCAACCAGCTTCAGCAGACGTCCCACCGGCATCACATCAATCTCCGCGGCCAACGAGTCGTCGATGTCCTCGTGCGCAAGGAGTCCCTCGAGGTAGCTGGCCAGAACGAGGTTGTAGCAGGTGAAGAGAACACGCCTGCCCACTTTCGCGTGCTCCAGGGCTAGCGACATGAGTTCCAACGTCTTCCCTGTCCCCGGAGCTCCTTGGAAGATCGCGACCTTGGGGTCGTCGTCCCCCAGGAAGGCGCGATCTCGAGGTAGGTCGATCTTCGGCGCGACATTCGAGCCTACGCGGGTCGATGCTGCAGCGATCCGCTGGATCGCCACTCGCGCTCGTTCAGCGTCGGCGGTAGAACTGCGTGGCCGACGCTTGACTGGCGCGTCGACCGAGAGGTTGTCGACGAGGAAATCAACCTGTCGCTGAGATGCGCTCGACCTCCCGGCTCGGATGGTACGCAGCTTCGTGATCAGCGCGGCTGACGAGTCGAGGTCATCCCTGAAGATGAAGAACCCCGCCGCCTGATCCATGAGCTGCCGACTGCTAGCGAAGGCTTCCGAAAACTCCGTTGTGGAGATCTTCGGAAAGGCGACGCAGTGCGACATGAAAGGCAACGGATGGCGCTCCTTCGAGCCCTCAGCGCGCTTGAGCAAGTAGTTGCGCAATGAGTTCATGCCGCCCCGCGCTTGGTCCAACGGGTGCTTGGTCTGCTTGCCATCTGGGTAGGCGATCGTGCAGGCCTGCGTACCCATTTCCTCGATCTGGTCGATGATGATTGCTTTCACCTCAATGGCGAAAACCCCGACCTCCACGTCCGCCAAGAGCACGTCACACTCGTTGCCGGAGCCCAGAGTGTGCGAGTTCAACTCAGCCCACAGATGCGCCCCGTCCCCCAACAGGGTCTCGAGTTTAGAGAAAAAATCACTCTCACCCCGCTTGCTCGGTCGAGACGTGTGCAGCGCCACCACGTTCGCTCTCCATTCATGCGACTGAAGGCAGCGTAGGTCGACCGACGCCGACCGGGGGGAGTTTCACCACAGCCGCTTCTCGGGCAATGAATGCCGCGAGCGCATCGGATCCTCGGAGCCGGGCCCCGCCCGATTCAATTGTCAAGGTTCATGCGTCTGCCCAATCCCGCTTCGTCGCTGCGTAGGGGACCACGCTCCACATCGTTGCGAGGTTGCGAACTTGCGCAATCCCACCGCTTGGGCCTCTCGCAGATGCACCGACTGTCGGTTCCGAGCGCGCGACGCTCCGTGCCACACATCGGCATTGGGCCGGTGTGAGCACCTACCGCCCGGGAGGGCGCGATGCACACAAACAACATCGTTTCCCGCCGGCGCCTCGGCGCCAGCGATGCTGCAGAGGTCAAGCAGCGTCGACGACTGGAGAACCTGCTGTACACCCGCAGGCGGCTGATCCAGCTGGCTGCGGAGTACCGCTCCCACGGGCTCGAGGACCACTTCGAGCTCTACACCCACCAGCTCCAGGTCGAACAGGTCCTGGCCGACGAGTTTCCCGCCGCGTTCGACGCCGTCGTCGGGGACTGGGCCGTCGAGGACGCTGAGACGCTGCACCACCCGTGGTCCCGGGAGTCCTCGTGCAGCCTGTGCCGGGCGATCACCGCCCACGAAGCAACCCCAAATGGCGGGTTCACCGCACCGCCGCAAGCGGCCTGACCTGACGCTCGCTGCGTGACTCCATCGCTGGGGTGGGCCGGATCGGCCCACCCCAGCAAACATTTCTGTGCGGCGGTTGCCGATCCCGTGAGACGCCGGACGGTGCGTGCCATGGACATCCACCAGAACTCCACCGACAACGCCCACTCCTCCCCCGCTGGCGGCGACGACGTGCCGGCCGAGATTCGCGACTTCCTTGAGGCGTACCGCCCCTCCAAGGTCGCCGAGCAGGAATGGCTCAAGGTCTCGGATGCTGCGATCGACCTCGTGCTGCGTGCCGGGACTGTGACCCGCACCCGGGTGGAGAAGGACATCCAGGCGATCGGCGACATCGTCGCGCATCTCGTCGAGCGTGGCCGGCCGGTGACCCTCGATGAGGCGTTGAGCGAGCCCACGTTCTTGTCCTACGACACCGCGCTGGTTGCGAGCGAGAAGACGCGGCACAACAAGCGGGGTCGGTTCCGTCGCCTGCAGGCCGTGCACGCTGGGCTGCCGTGGCGTGCCGAGCGCCGCGAGGACGGCGCCCGGGTGGCCTCGATGGTCTCCGCCGACGCCCTCACCCAGCTGCGGAACTGCCTGGACGCAGCGAACGCCACACTTCCGCTTCAGTCCTCCGCTACCCCGTCTGCCGCCCCCGCGGCCTCCGACCGGTCAGGTGCTGCCCGTCAGCGGTCCGGCGCCACCGCTGACCGCGGTGCCATCGCGTTCATCGCCGCCGTCGATGCGGCGCGCGGGGCCCGTCGGCTGCGCGCCACCACCCCGGGTGCAGGCGCTCCCCGCGTTGACATCCCGGCTAGCGACTGGGCGCGGGCGCGTGACTTCGCTTGCAGCCACGGCTGGGACATGACCAAGAAGGACCTGCTCGCGGCCCTGACCCACGAGGCGCTCAACCAGCCCCTGCCCGCCGCAGTACTCATCGCCGAGAACAACCTGTCTCGTCGCGACCTCGACCTCGCGCTGACCTACGTCTCCGATCTCCCCGACACCCCGGACGCCGAGCTCCACGACCTGCTCCGCGGCGCCTGAGAAGCCGTCCCCGGTCGACACCCACTCTGACCGTGGTGGGGCGCCTGGACCACCGCTGACCTGTGACTTTGCCGTCGGCGAGGTCTGGCCGGAACCGCCGGAGCGCCTGCTTACGGCTGCCCCTGTAGCCGCGTTCCGGGATACCCGCGGAAAAAAAGTTGCAGGAAGCTCGTGCGGCGATTGCGCAGCTCTGGGCCTCGATCACCGTCCCGTTCGGATCACCCCGACAGACGGGGTGGCGGCACAGGACGGAGACCGGAGATGACCGACACCATCAAGCGCAAGAAGCGCCCCAGCAAGGCGGCCGTGGCCAGGGCCCTCGCCGAAGTCGAGGCCCGCCCCAAGCAGCGTGAGCTGCCCGAGCACCTGGCGACGGTGATCGCCGAGTACAAGTCAGGAATCCTCGACCCCGACACCCTCGAGCAGGTCCGACCGTTCCTGGTCGCGGCCATCACCGCCTCGGACTACACCGGCGCCGAACTGGTCCGCAAGTACTGCAACCACCTCGCACAGCTCGCCTGCTTCGCTCTCGACCGAGGGGTGGCGCTGCAGGTCGAGAAGCTGCTGACCACCGAGTTCATCGACGAGTACATCCGCGTCGGGATGGCTCAGGGCTCCGACCACAACCGCGCCGAGCGGCGCCGTCGGCTCCTCGCCCTGGCGCGCAACGCCAACCCCGGCCCCGACGCGCCGCCCCGCCTCACTCCGGTCGGGCACAGCTCGGTCAAGCCCTGCTACACCCCCACCGAGATGGCGCTCATCCTGCGCGCCAGCAAGGTGCAGCCCTCCCAGGCCCGTCAGCGCGACCTCGCGATCGTGGTCGCGCTCGGCGCCGGTGCCGGCCTGGACAGCATCGACATCCGCGACCTGCGTACCGACCACATCGAGGACCTCGGCGAACGCGGCATCCTGATCCACGTCCAGGGCCCCCGCCCTCGCACCGTGGTGCTGCGTGCCCGCTACGAGGCACTCCTGCGCAAGGCCATCGAGAACCTCCAGCCCGGACAGCTCCTCATCGGCCGCAAGCAGGACCGCCGCAACACCGCCGCCCGCGCCACCGAGCGCGCCGCGCTGCACAACGTCCCCCACATCGAGCCCGCACGGCTGCGCGCCACCTGGCTGGCCGACCTGATGACCGACACCATCCCGATCGCCGTCATCCTCAAGGCCGCCGGCCTGAAGTCCGCCCGCACCCTCAGCGAGCTCCAGCCCCACCTCGGGCCCTGGGTCGAGCACAAAGGCCTGACCACCACCAGCGCCCAGTTCCGCGGCGCGCAGGAGACCCGCCAGGGTGGTGAGCAGCAGTGAGCAACCAGCGACTGACCCGCCCGATGGTCGAACGCACCCTGTGGATCCTCGACAACAGCGGACTGCTCGACATCATCGCGCCCGAGCCACCCAAGGGTCGAGCCGGCCGCCGAGGCCGCGTCCGGGACAACACCCGCCTGTGGGCGCTCGGGGTCACGCTGTGCACCCGCACCGGCCGCGAGACCACTGTCCGCGGTGTCTACGACGTCCTCACCGAGGCCCTGCCCCGCGACCTGCAGTGGGAGCTCGGGATCCTGCGCCCGCTCACCTCCCGCAGCCACGCCAAGGCGCCCGCGAACCCCGAGCAGGCGCGACTGACCAAAACGGGTAAGCCCCGCAAGGAGATCTGGGCCGAGGACGGCTACGAGCGCATCAGCTACGACGACCTCCACAACGTCACCACTCGGCTCCGCAAGGAGCTCGACTACGGCCCCAGCGTCGCGGACCGGATCAGCGACGCCGAACGTGAGCAACGGCGCGCACGCGTCGAGGCAGCCGTCGACCAGCTCATCGGCACCACCCTGATCCCCCGCGCCTCCAAGAGCGTCGCCATCGACGCCACCGGCCAGTGGTCGTGGACCATCGGCTCCAAGCGCGAGAAGAAGCAGGCCCAGGACAAGCTCGCCGCCGGACAGCACCACGGCCCCAGCGAAGAAGACGCCGACGTCCTCGAAGTCGCCGACATCCACATCCCCGACGAGACCGATGACAACGACGACACGGCCGAGAACACCTCCGCCGACACTGAAGCACCCGACAAGCCCACCCCCGAGCAGCGGCGCTGCCTCGACGCCGCATGGGGCTACAAGACCAGCAAGTCCGGCGAGAAGGAAGTCGGCTTCGGGTTCCACCAGCACACCATCGTCCGCACCCCCGACCCACGGCCCGATGCACGCCCCGAGCCGCTGCTGGTCGAAGGCATCGCGGTCGTCCCCGCCAACGAGGACGTCGTGGCCGCCTCCCTGCGCCTGATCGACAGGGTCCACGACCGCCAGCCCATCGCCCGGATCGCCGGTGACAGCCTCTACACCAACCTCAAGGCTGAGCGGTGGGCCGTCCCACTGGCTCAGCGCGGCATCGAGCAGATCCTCGCCATGCGATCCAACAACGCCGGCGTCATGGACCTTAACGGTGCCCTCCTGCACTACGGATGGATGCACTGCCCCGCCGCCCCCATGGACCGCCGCCCGCTGCCCGGCAACTCCGCGGCCGAAGAGACCGCTGAGCACTACGACGCAGTCGACGACTTCAAGGCCACCTGGGCCTTCGACCGCAAGGAGTCCGGGCTGGGCCGCAACGGCTCGACCAAGTGGATCTGCCCCGCGATGGCCGGCCGCGTCGGCTGCTGGGCCCGCGGCAACGACAACGTCACCGTCGCCCGAGAACTCGGCCTGCCGATCATCACCCCACCCGAGGACTGGCAGACCCGCCCCTGCTGCACCAACAAGACCATGGACTTCACCCCCGACCCCGCCAACCCCCACCACCAGCGCAAACTCATGCAGCGCGAGTACGTCGGCACCCGCCGCTGGCGACGCGCGTTCAACCTGCGCTCCAGCGTGGAAGGCGCCTTCGGGATCTTGAAAAACCCCAGCCGACAGCGCATGCGCCGCGGCCACAACCGCCTCCCCGGCCTGGCCATGGCCAACCTCATCAACGGCTTCAAGGTCGCCATCTACAACGAGGAACAGCTCCGCATCTGGCACGAGAACCACGGCCTCGGACCCGCAGACCACCCGCTCCTGCAGCCCGACCCCGCCGACTGGGGATTCGTCGACCTCACCAAAGACCAGGCCACGGACATCGACCAGCGCCACCTGGCCGCCGCCCGCGGAGAGAACGTCACAGCACTGCCCGACGCCGCCTGAGCCTGATCGCTCACGACCTTTGACAACTCAACAGTGAACGAACGCGACGCCGCGCAGGACCCTGCTCAGCCGTCCTCCGCTCTCGAGGAGCCGGCCGCCTCCTCGAGAGCCGCTGCGACCGCCTCGAACTCGGCCAACGCGGCGGTGAGGTCCTCCACGATCTCGCGGGCGATCACCTCCGGGGCAGGGAGGTTGTCCATGTCCTCCAGCGACTCATCCCGTAGCCAGGTGATGTCGAGGTTGACCTTGTCCCGCGCGATGAGCTCGTCGTAGGTGAAGGACTTCCAGCGTCCGTCCTCTCCGCTCTCGACCCGCTCGTCGCGGGCCTTGCCGGGCAGGTAGCACTCGACGAACTCATCCAGGTGGTGACGCCGCAAGGGGTTCTGCTTGAGGGTGAAGTGCTGGTTGGTGCGCAGGTCGTAGACCCACAGCTTGCGGGTCCACGGCTCCTCGGAGGCGGGCTTCTTATCAAAGAACAACACGTTCGCCTTCACGCCCTGGGCGTAGAAGATGCCTGTCGGCAGGCGCAACAGCGTGTGGAGGTCGAAGTCGGCGAGGAGCTTGCGACGCAGGGTCTCGCCGGCGCCGCCCTCGAACAGCACGTTGTCGGGGAGGACCACGGCGGCGCGGCCGTTGATGTCCAAGATGGTCATGATGTGCTGCAGGAAGTTGAGCTGCTTGTTGGACGTCGTGACCACGAAGTCCTGGCGCTCGATCTCGGTTTCCTCGCGCACCTCACGGCCGTCAGCACCCACCATCGTCAACGACGACTTCCGACCGAACGGCGGGTTCGACAACACCACCGACCAGCGCTTGCCAGGATCCGCGATGAGGGCGTCGCGGACCTCGATCAACGAGTCGCCGTCTGCGGTCCCGATGCCGTGCAGGAGCAGGTTCATCGCCGCGAGCCGGGCCGTGCCGTCGACGAGCTCGTAACCGTTCGCGAACCTGTCGCGCAGGTTGTCGCGTTGGGTCGGGGTGAGGTGCTCAGCATCTCTCGCTGCGTGCTCGTGCGCCACGAGGAGGAAGCCACCCGTGCCGCAAGCCGGGTCCACGACCGTGTCGTCCGGGGTCGGCTGGATGACGTCGACGATCGCCTGGATCAGGTCCCGCGGGGTGAAGTACTGCCCTGCACCGGAACCCTTGTCCGACGCCCCCTTGGAGAGCAGCTCCTCGTAGGCGTCTCCCTTGATGTCAGTCCCGGAGGCCGACCACTGCTCCCGGTCGATCAGGTCGACGATGAGCCGCTTGAGCTTGGCCGGGTCCTGGATCCGGTTCTGTGCCTTGCGGAAGATCGTGCCCAACGTGCCGGGCTGCTGCGCGAGGCCCTGCAGGATCCGGGTGTACTCGAACTCCAGCTGAGTACCTTCAGCATCCAGGAGCCGCTGCCAGGAATACTCCTCCGGCACAATCTGCTGCGGCTTCAACTTCCGCGTCGCCCGCTCATGCGCCATCTTCAGGAACAGCAGGTAGGTCAGCTGCTCGGTGTACTCGATGACGCCGACGCCGTCGTCCCGAAGAACGTTGCAGTACGACCACAGCTTGTCGACCAGCCGCCGGGAATCGGGTGCGGACATCAGCTCGCCTCGTAGCTCTTCTGGATCAACGGCAGCGCCTTCGCCAACTGCTCGGGGGTCTGGATACGAAGTTCGAGATCGCCGGTTCCGAAGTGGCCAATGTTGCGGACGTCGCGGCTGAAGCCGTCTTCGAGGTCCAGGCTGTCGGGATCGACCTTGAGGTAGACCAGCAACGTCCGGGTCTGGGGATGGACCTCGACGCAGGCAAAGTTCTTCAACCGGCGAAAGGCGAAGTAGAACTTCAGGGCCTTCTTCGTGACGTCGTCACCGAGACCCTCGCAGTACGCATCCAACTCCGCGTACAGGTCCTGCAACTCTGCTGGGGATTGGGCCAGGTACTCGGTGACCGTCTTGGACGAAGTGGCCGACACCGAACCCTTCGGCGTCGGCGCCCCTTCAGGACTGGTGACCTCAACCTTCGTGGACGTCATCAACTCGAGCGCCAGCAATTCACCGCCGAAGTCGCGGTAGCGGACAAGCTCGATGCTCCGGTTGATCTGCTGGACGGCATGCTCGTCGTAGCGGGTGAAGCCACTGGCGACGCAGATCAACCGTGGGTTGCGCCAGTCGATCGAGTCGGCTTCATCGGCCCCCAGCCGCTTCATCACCAACAGCTGGAACTCGGCTCGATGGTCCAGCAACCAGTCCAGGTAGAACAGCCCCTGGTTGATGACGTTCTCGTTGACCGCGCGCTTGTACTCGAAGATCACCGGCGAGGAGTTCTCGTCGATACCGAGGGAGTCGATACGGCCCCCGTGCTTGACGCCGGTTGAGTACTCAGATGCCAGGAAGCGCACGCCGAAGAGGGGCTCCATGTTGCGCTCGACGACCGTCTGGAGAGACTTCTCCAGTGCAACCGAGGCGCTCACCAGCTCCGTAGCCTCGCCACCGCTGAGGCGGAACAGTTTCAGGTCAGACATGCTGCAACTCCTCCGACATGGTCACCGTTTCACGGGCACCCGTCAGCCTGCCCGAGAACGCCGCCGCAAGAAGCGAACGTCGAAGTGCTGCAAGTCGGCTCTCGGCCGCGCCCACCCCGTTGCGGAGGGTCGCAGTTGCGTCGGAGATCGCACCGAACGCCGTCAGGGCGTCAGCCTGCATGGCCACGTCCGCTCGCGGAAGGAGAACCTGCTTGAGTGCACTCTGGGAGATGTTCCGCATGGAATCCTTCGTCCCGGTCGCGAGGGCCGTGATCTGGCGACGAGCGGACGGCGCCTGGAGTGCCCGCCACAGCCACTCAGCACTTACGTCGTCTTTGGGCGTCACCCTCAGGCTCTTGTCGCTCAGCAGCAACTTGGGACGAACCGGTCCGACCAATACGCTGGAACCGACATACTCCGCGGTGTTTGCACGGCTCACGAGCAGGTCACCCTCGCGAATCTCGAAGCGCGGATCGATCCGGTCTCCCGCGACGGCCTTGTTCTCACTGGGATCGAACTCGCCCCACGTCATCGCACTTACCTTGATAATTCCCCATTGGCCGTCCTTTGCCGGCGCGTTGGCTGACCCGAAGGACTTGCCCGCAGAGATGCCGCGAGTCAAGTCGGCGAGCGCAACTTCCGTTCCGCCAAAGTGGCTGTCGAGGGCGGCGCGCTCGAGGGCGATGAGTCGTCGGCGGCTAGCAGCGACGTAGTCAGCGGCGGCGTCGAGGCGGGAGATGTGGTCTTCGATGATGGCGACGATGCGGCGTTGCTCGTCCAGTGCAGGTAGCGGCAACTCGAAGTCGTAGAAGCGCGGCATCTCGATGGATGCGACGGTCGTGCCTGCCTTCCGTGTCTCGCGCAGCAGTTCGCGTTCGTATGCCCGCAGACCCCATGCGATCCATCGGGCGTCAATATCCGCGCGTGGCACGACAGCCTTCATGTCTTGGTTCATCGTGGTCGCAAACGGAACCAGCGCAACTGGCATCGTTCGTTCGAGGATTCCGGAGCGGGTCACGATCGCGACTGACCCAGCTGGCACCAGCTTTGTCGAGGAGCCCGTCACCGCAGCATCGGTTACGTGGTCGATTGTCGACTTCAGCACCTCGGGTCCCATGTCCTTCGGCGATAGCCACGGCACGTCGCCGCCGGTCCAGAAACTGGGCTCCGACTTTGACGGCGTTCCACCGCCGTACCAGGTTCCGACTTCCTTCAGCCGCACGCGCTTCCAAGTCACGCGGGGAGCTCCCGGTTGAGCACCTCGAGAAGGTCCCCAGTGCTGTCGCCGAGTTCGCGGAGCGCTCCGTCGATACCACCGCGTTCGGTGAAGGGCGCTTCGTCCAGGTCATCGGCGGTGATCCCGGCGGAGGCAGCGATGACGGCGACCATGCGGTCGAGCCACCACCTCTCTGCGTCGCTGAACGTGACGCCGTGTTGGGACTGTTGGACCAACCAGGCGGCGTACTTCTCCTGAACTCGGTCAGCGTACGGGACGAGCTCGTCATCGACGCCGACGGTGTAGCGCAGCAGCGAGACGAGGTCGGTGAGCGAGTGCTGGGTTCGGGTCGCGTTGCTCCCCCGGTACTTGGCGCCGAGGGCGACGTAGGCGTTCCAGATGAGGTCCGGGGTCCAGTTGTAGGGCGGTCGGGCGATGCGGTCGGCGAGCTCCTGGATGTCGGGGAAGGCGATGCGGCGCTCCTTGGACTCCTGGATGACCTGGATCGCAGTGATCTCGGCGCGGTGCTCGTCGAGGTAGGCCCTCCACGACTCGACGACGGCCTGGGCGCGGTCGGTGTCGACAACGCCGTAGGCATCGACGAGCGTGTCGACGCTGACTTCATCGATGACCCGGTCGTGAGCCCGGCGGAGCTCGATGATGCGGGTGCGGAGGCCGGGGTTGGCAGCGATCGGCTCGATCGCCCGATCGAGCAGCTCCTGGATGTCGCCGCCGGCTTCGACGTGCCTGGCTTGGGTGTCCGGATCGACGGCGTCGACAAGCGACCGGACGACTTGGCGCAGCGGCTGGCCAGCAACCCGATCAAGCTCCCCGCGCTCCTCTGGCGCAAGCTGCGCCTCCAACGCGGAGAGGCGGGACGCGAGAGTGGCGGTCTCGGACTCGGTGAGGTTGAGGGTGGCGGCTTTGTCGAGGAGTTGCTTGAGGCTGATCGACTTCTCGCGGTTGAGTGGTGGCTCGACGTACTCGTGCTCGGTCACGCCGACAGCGTCCACGAGGACGAAGCGGGTCTTGTTCTCCGCGTCAGGGGTGACGCTCTGGAAGGTGGCCTTGTCGATGGTGCGGGCGCCCCGGCCCTTCATCTGCTCGAAGTACTGCGCCGAGCGGACGTCGCGCATGAAGAACACACACTCCAGCGGCTTCACGTCGGTGCCGGTGGCGATCATGTCGACGGTCACGGCGATGCGCAGGGTCGGGCTGGTGCGGAACGCCTGGAGCTGGCCCTTGGGGTCGCGGGCGTTGTAGGTGATCTTGGCGGCGAAGTCGTTGCCCTTGCCGAAGACCTCGCGCACGGTGGTGACGATCTCTTCGGCGTGAGCGTCGTCCTTCGCGAAGATCAGCGTCTTCGGCACCGTCGAGCGGCCCGGGAAGATCTCGCTGAACAGCCGGTCGCGGAACGTCTCCAGCACCAGCCGGATCTGGGACCTCGCGGTGACCGCCCGGTCTAGCTGCTTGTCGGTGTACTCCAGGTCTTCGTCGAGCTTCTCGAGACGTTCCTCCCGGGTTCGACGGTCGACCGTGGGAACGATGGTGCCGGCCTCGATCATCGAGCCCTGCTCGCTGATCGCGGTCTTGATCCGGTAGATGTCGAAGTCGACGTTGACACCGTCGGCCACTGACTGCGGGTAGGTGTACTCCGAGACGAGGTTCTGGCGGAAGAACCCGAAGGTCTGCTTGCCTGGGGTCGCGGTGAGGCCGACGACGTGGGCGTCGAAATACTCCAGGACCCGGCGCCACACGCCATAGATGCTGCGGTGCGCCTCATCGACGATCACCAGGTCGAACGCCTCGGGCGGGAGTTCAGGGTTGTAGGCGACCTCGACCGGCTCGTCAGGGACGAATCCGTCGATCCCCGGGTCATCGTCCTCGGGCACTACTTCGTTCTTGAGGACCTTGAAGACGCGCTGGATCGTAGAAATGGCGACCTTGGTGGAGTCCGGCATGCCCCCGCGATTGAGCTTGGCAACGTTGTAGAGCTCGGTGAACCGCCGCCCGTCGTCCGGGGTGCGGTAGTTCTGGAACTCCGCGAGCGTCTGCTCGGCAAGGTTGTTGCGGTCCACCAAGAACAGGACGCGGTGGAATCCGCCCCACTTCAGCAACCGGTAGGACTGAGTGACCGCGGTATAGGTCTTGCCGGCTCCGGTGGCCATCTGGACGAGCGAGCGGTCGAACCGTTGCTCAGCCAGACTCCGCTCAACGCCGGTGATCGCGGTGATCTGGGCGGGACGGAGCGGAGAGGTGTCGAGCGCGGGAAGGCTGCGCACCTTCCCCCGCCACGTCGGGTCCTCCGGGTCCTCCTGCGCGGCGCGGATGGTGCGGGCCAGCGTCTCGGGCTGGGGGAAGTTGAAGATCACTCGGGCTCGCGGCTCCGGGTCGAAGCCATTGGTGAAGTGGGTTTCCGAACCGGATGCCTCGAACACGAAGGGCAGCCGGCCGGCCGTCGTCAGTGCCTTCAACCGGATCTCAGCAGGGAGCCCCTCGGCATACATCGCGGACTGCCACTCCACCCCCGACAACGGGGTGCCCTGCGGCTTAGCCTCGATGACCCCGACCACCGCCTTGTCGACGTACAGCAGGTAGTCGACCCGGCCGTGTCCGGGCTTCATCACGACCTCGCGCACCGCGACGCCCTGCGCGGCGAAGAGGTTGAGCTCTCGGCGGTCCTGCACAACCCAGCCAGCCTGAGCGAGCTGCTGGTCGATCAGGACGCGGGCACGCTGCTCCGCCGCCAGCCGCTGTGCTTCGTCGCCGGTGCTCATGACAGCCACAGGTTACCGACGCAGGGCTTCTCGCACGCCGTTTCGCGAGCGCAACCAGGCAGACAACAACCCCGGCGGGTGACCCGCCGGGGTTGTTCAATTCTGCGAAGAATCTTCGCCAATTCTGCGAAGACCTCTGTTGTGGAGCTGCGGGGAATCGAACCCCGGTCCTCGAGCGTCGATCCAGGTCTTCTCCGGGTGCAGTCAGTGCTGGCGTTTTCTCGGCCCCGGCGCTCGCACTGACACGTCGCCGACAGGCCCAGTCAGGTTTGAGTCCCGAGCAGCCACCCTGACAGCAGCTGCTCAGCAAGTCTCCTAGGCGACGCCTGGATCCGGGACGGAGACGGATGCCCGGTCAGACGCTTCGATCACCGCTCAGGCGGCGAGAGCGAAGGAACTGCGCTTAGCGTTGGCAGTTATTGGTTTCCAGCGATCGTTTACGAGATGACGCTGGCTTCTCGACCCGCTTCCCCTGGAACTAACGTCCCAAGTCGAAACCGATCAGCCCCTCTTGAGTTGTCAACGACACCGAGTGTACGGGAGCCCAACGACACAAGCCCACCGGCTATTCCGGTGGGCCTGCGTCGCCGGGGTCGTCGTCAGGGTCAGAGGCCGAAGGTGGCCAGCCAGTCGGCGACCACCGGGATCTCCACCCGCTGGTAGCCGCCGAGGTAGCGGCAGTTGGCGGTGTAGCCGTACGACGTCACCGCGACGATCTCGCCGTCGAGGAAGACCGGGCCGCCGGAGTCACCGAAGCAGGTGCCTCCGGTGCCGAACGGGTCCTTCTCGTTGCCGTTGGTCTGCAGGATCTGCGGGGTGATCTTCTGCCCCGGCATGTCGACGTAGCGGCGCAGGATCGGGTAGTCCTCCACGGTCGGCTTCTGCGGACCCGTGGCGGGCTTGCGGACCTCGGTTCCGTAGCCGACGGCGCGGAAGAGGGTCTTGCGCGGGTGCTTGATGCCGTCGAGGGTGCCGAGGCCGGCGATCGGGGCCGGGGCGATGTCGGTGACCGGCTCGTCGAGCACGATCACGCCGACGTCGTTCCAGTTGTCGAGGTCGGTGAAGTCGCTGTACTCCGGGTGGGTGTGCGCCTCGCCGGAGAGGTAGCCAGCCTCGGCCAACTCCTCGGCGGTGAAGCCGGCGGCGGGGTCGGCGGCGCGGGGCAGGTTGTTCGGCGGCTCCAGGGCGATGACGCTGTCGAAGGTGACCAGCGTCTTGCCGACCGTGCCCAGGGTGCAGTGCGCCGCGGTGAGCACCACGGTGGGGCTGACGAGGGTGGCCGAGCAGCGGTAGCGACCGGTGCCGTCGTAGAAGAGGATGAAGCCGACGTTGGGGTGGGTGTCCCCGTCGACGGTGCCGCCGGTGCTGGCGGAAGCGGGCGTGGCGGGKGCGACGAGACCCAGGCCGACGAGGATGGCGGCGGCCAGGACCGAGAGACGTGCTCGCATTTCTCTCCTCGGTAAAGGAACGGGTGGGTGCCCCAGCGTGCACCCGGCGAGCCGCCTTGAAAAGGGTGTCCCCGTCAAGCGTTTCCGAGGGATTGACCCAGCAGCCGCTGTGCGTTGTGCCAGCACACGTCGCGCAGCCAGTCGTCGCCCAGCCCGAGGTCGGCGATCCACCCGAGCTGGTCGACGTACCGGAACGGCAGGGTCGGGAAGTCCGAGCCGTAGACGACCCGCTCCTGCAGGTCGGCCAGGCGCGGCCGCAGGTCCGGCGCGAGCCCGCCGTGCCCGCCCACGGGGTCGGTGAAGAACGGGGTCAGCGCCATCGAGGTGTCGAGGTGCACGCCCTCGTGGCGGTCGGCGAGCTCGAGGAAGTCGGCGGTCTCGGGTGCCCCGAGGTGGGCCACGACGACCTGCAGCCGCGGGAAGCGGGCCAGCAGCCGCGCGAGCGCGTCCGGACCGGTGTACGGCGTGCCGACGGGTCCCGACCCGACGTGGGCGACGACCGGGGTCCGGCTGTCCTCGAGCACCCCCCAGACGTCGTCGAGCTGCGGGTCGTCGACGTGGAAGCCGCCGACCTGGGAGTGGACCTTGAAGACCTCGACGCCCTCGCGCACCAGCGCCTCGACGTACGACGGAGCGTCGGCCTCCGGGTAGAAGGTGGCCGTCCACAGCGCCTCCGGCACCTCGGCCGCGAACGCCCGGCTCCAGTCGTTGAGGAAGCCGGCCACACCGGGCTTGTGCGCGTAGGGCAGGGTCGGGAACCGCTGCACGCCGAAGTCGCGCAGCAGCTGCAGGCGCACGTCGGCGTCGAAGCGGTAGAGGATCGGCCAGTCGCGGCCGATCAGCTCACCGCCGGTGTCGAACTCGCGCCACACGGCGCGCTCGATCGGCGGGGGCAGGAAGTGGACGTGGAGGTCCATGAGCCCGGGCAGGCCGAGGCGCTGCCAGAAGGCCCGGACCTGGGCTGCCTCGTCCGCGACGGGCTCAGTCACGCATGCCCTTGAGCCGGCGGCCGATCGCCTCCTGCTTCTCGCGGTCGGCGGTCCGCTCGGCGATGGCCTGGCGCTTGTCCCACGACTTCTTGCCCTTGGCGAGGCCGATCTCGACCTTCGCGCGGCCCTTGACGAAGTAGAGCGACAGCGGGATGACCGTGTGCCCCTTCTCGCTGACCTTGCGCTCGATCTTGTCGATCTCGTCGCGGTGCAGGAGCAGCTTGCGCTTGCGGCGCGCCGCGTGGTTGGTCCAGGTGCCCTGGGCGTACTCCGGGATGTGCACGTTGAGCAGCCAGGCCTCGCCGCCGTCGATGTCGACGAAGCCGTCGACCAGGCTCGCGCGGCCCTGCCGCAGGGACTTCACCTCGGTGCCGGTGAGCACCATGCCGGCCTCGAAGGTGTCCTCGATGTGGTAGTCGTGGCGCGCCTTCTTGTTGGACGCGACGAGCTTGCGGCCCTCGCTGTCCTTCGTCGCTCCCGACTTGCCCTTCGCCATGCCGCCATTCTCGCAGGGTGCCGCAACGGGTTTGCCTGCCGGTCGGCGCGGGTCGGCTGCGGGTCGCCTACAGGTACGGCATCGGGTCGACGGCGTTGCCGTTGCGCAGCACGATGAAGTGCAGGTGGCAACCGGTCGACCAGCCGGTGCTGCCGGAGTAGCCGACGGTCTGGCCGCGCTTGACGCGGGCGCCCTGGCCGACGGCGTACCTGCTCAGGTGGTTGTAGACCAGCACGATCGAGGCGCCGTTGACCCTGCCGATGGCGAGGTAGAGGCGGTTGCCGTAGACCTCGTCGTAGTAGGTGTTGATGACGGTGCCGGACTCCCCCGCCACCAGCCGCGCGCCGCAGCCGGTGCCGAAGTCGGTGCCGTTGTGGAGGCCCCAGTAGCCGTAGATCGGGTGCGTGCGCCAGCCGTACGGCGAGGTGACCGGGCCCGGGCCGGGACGGGCCAGCAGGCCGTTGGTGCTGCCGTTGTAGCTGCCGCCCTGCTTGCGGGACAGCTCGATGATCTTGCGCTTGATCCGCGCCTCGCGTGCCTCGAGCCGGCGCAGCGCGGCCTTGTCGGCGGCGCGGGCCCTGACGACGGCCGCCCGGGCGGTGGCGGTGCGGCTCACCAGCGAGGACACCGTGGCCGCGGTGGTCGCGGCCCGGTCGACGAGCGTGCTGATCGTCGCGACGTTCGCGTCCGCGGCCTTCTTGGCCGATGCGACGTCGTTGCGCGCCTCGCGGACCGCAGCCTCGCGCTCGGCCATCAGCTCCTGGACCACCTCGAGGGCGTCGAGGGCCTGCTGCTGCCGCTCGGTGATCACGCCGTTGGCGGTCTGGTTGACCATGACCTCCTGCAGGCTGTCGCCCTCGGCGTACGACGCCAGCAGGGCCAGCTCAGGGTTGCCCTCGGTGGACATCCGGATCAGGGTGTCGCGGCCCTCCTCGCGCTGCTCGGCGACCTCGATCTTCGCCTGCTTCAGGTCCGCCTTGGCCTTGACCAGCTTCGCCTCGGCCGCGACCAGCTTCTTCTTCAGCCGGGTCGCGACCTCACGGGCGTCGGCCAGCTCCCCGCGCACCTTGGTCAGCCGCGCGCGGGCCGCGGTGAGCTGACCCTGCGCCTTGCGGAGCTTGCCCGAGATCTGCGCGACCCGCGCGCTGGCCTCGTGGATGTCGTCCTTGACCGCCGAGATCTGGCCCTGGACCTTGTTCTGCCGGTCCTTGAGGTCGTCGCGGTCGTCGGCGTGCGCCAGCGGGACGGCGAGTCCCGCCACGGCGACGACGACGGCGACGGCCGTCACCAGCCACTGGGGGTGGGCCCATGCAGGCAGCCGATCGAGGGCACGGCGGAGCCGGGGGGCGCTGGGGAAGAAGCGCACGGTGAAACCTTCGGTGTTCGGGGAAGAGAACAGCCTCGACGTTAACTTCCGGCGATCAGACTTTGACGTATTTGCGCGTCAGCAGGAGTGTCGGGATCAGCGTCAGCGCCGGGCCGAGGATCACGATGCCGGGCGGGAAGGTGCCGATCAGCGCCTGGGCGTAGTCGTTCCAGTCCACCCAGGGCAGGAAGGTGACCCGCTCGGCCATCCCCTGCTCGACGCCCCACCACTGGAAGGCGGCGAGCGCCCCCGCGGCGAGGCCGACGCCGATGACTGCGGTGACCAGCGCCTCGAGGAGGAACGGCAGGGCGATGTAGAGGGTAGAGGCGCCGACCAGGCGCATGATGCCGATCTCGCGCCGTCGGGCGAGCGCGGCGAGCCGGATCGTGTTGGCGACTTGGAGCAGCGCGGCGAGCAGCAGCACCCCGGAGCCGATCCACGAGCCGTACTTCAGGACCGTCATGATCCCGAAGATCTGGTTCATCACCTCGCGCTGGTCGATGATGCTCGCGACGCCGTCGAGGCCCTCGACGGCGCTGATGATGCCGTCGGCCTCGTCGGGGGTCTTGAGGGTCACCCAGTACGCCGCCGGCCACTTCTCGACCGTGACGACGGCTCCCTCGCCCTCGAACAGGTAGCCGCGGTCCTTGCGCTTGTTCTGCTCGTAGGCGCGGTCGAAGCTCTCCTGCTTCGTCTCGAACTCGAAGGACTCGACCTCGGGGCTGGCCTCGAGCTCCTCCTCGACCCGGTCGCGCTGGGCGTCGGTGATCTCGCCGCTGGCGCAATTCTCGAGGCCGCGGCGCAGGGACGGGTCGTCCTCGGTGCAGAGGTTGATCCGGATCTGGAGCTCGTTGCCGAGCTCGTCGACGGTCTTGGTGGCCTCGCGCTGGACGAGGATGCCCACGCCGGCGAGGGTCAGCGACACGAAGAGCGTGACGATGACGGCCAGGTGCATGGACAGGTTGCGCCGCAGGCCGGTGCGGAGCTCGCTGAAGACATGGCGCAGCTGCACGGATCAGCCCTCCTCGTGCTGGAAGCCGTAGCCCCCGGCAGCCTCGTCGCGGACGACCTTGCCGTGCTCCAGCTCGATCACCCGCTTGGTGAACTGGTCGACGATGCCGTGGTCGTGGGTGGCCATCACGACCGTCGTACCGGCGGCGTTGATGTCGCCGAGCAGGTTCATGATCCCGACCGACGTCGCCGGGTCCAGGTTGCCGGTCGGCTCGTCGGCGATGAGGATCATCGGCTGGTTGACGTAGGCGCGGGCGACGGCCACGCGCTGCTGCTCACCACCGGACAGCTCGTCGGGCATGCGGTCGGCCTTGTCCTTGAGGCCGACCAGCTCGAGGGTCGCGGGGACCGCCTTGCTGATCTCCTTGTGCGACTTGCCGATCACCTGCTGGGCGAACGCCACGTTCTCCGCGACGGTCTTGTTCGGGAGCAGGCGGAAGTCCTGGAAGACGGTGCCGATCTGGCGGCGCAGCCGGGGCACCTTCCACCCGGCCATCCGGTTGATCTCCTTGCCGGCGACGTAGACGCGCCCGGTCGTCGGGCGCAGCTCGCGCAGGACCAGCCGCAGGGCGGTCGACTTGCCCGAGCCCGACTGGCCGACGAGGTAGACGAACTCCCCCTTGTCGATGTCGAGGGTGACCTGGTCGAGCGCCGGCCGGCCCGGACCGGGGTAGCGTTTGGTGACCTTCTCGAAGCGAATCACTGGCAAGACGGTACGCGACGCGACCGCGGCCGCCGCGCACCCCTGACGTCCGGTGCGTCACACGTGGAGGGGTCCTCTAGGGTGGATCGACGTGTCGACCGTCGTTCGCGCGCTGGGTCTCTCCGCGCTCCTGACCCTGGTGCCGGTCGGCATCGGGGTGGGCGTGGCGGACGACCGTACGCCGGAGCCGGAGGTGCCCGTCTACCGCGCGACCGACCTCGCCGACTTCGACACCACGACCACGGTCGTCCAGCGGGCGCCGTTCTGCGAGCTGGTGGACCCGGAGGCGGTCACCGAGGCCATCGACGACGAGGGCGAGCTCACCGACTACGCCAACGGCGAGGAGGCCGAAGCGCTGCCCGGCGGTGACGTCTCCCACGAGTACGGCTGCGTGTGGAGCACGAGCGTGGCGGAGGCACGGGCGTGGGTGTTCGCTCCCCCGGTGACCCCCCAGCGGGCGCGGGAGCTCGTGCGCACCGCCGCCCCGCGCGGCTGCACCGTGCGCGACGGCGCCCCCGCCTTCGGCACGCCCTCGGTGTCGACGACCTGCACCCGGGGCCAGCAGCGCACGGTGTCGTGGCGCGGCCTGTTCGGCGATGCGTGGCTGACCTGCACCCTCACCCAGGGCGTCGGCGCCCCCGAGGCGGCCCAGGTCGAGCGCACCGGCCGCTGGTGCGTGGCGGTCGCGCGGGCGGCGTCGGCCACGCCTTCCTGAGCCTCGTCCGGGCCCGGCCCGAGACGTCCGTCAAGGATCGGGACCCTGTCCCGCATCAGGTGCGCCCCCGCCCTGCCCGATCAGGGGGACATGCTGCGATCCACGGTTCTCGGCACGACCCTCCTGGCGCTGGCGCTCACCGGCGCCACGGTGCCGGCCGCAGCCACGGAGGAGCCCGGGCACCCCGACGGGGTGGAGCTCGGGGTGGAGCACGGGGTCGACCACGGGGTGGTGACCGCGGCCGACGGCTCGACCTACGCCGTCGACGAGTGGGGACCGCCACCGGCCGAGCCGCCGGCGGAGGACCGCGTGGAGGCCGCGCTGGCCTCCACGCTGACGGCGTCTGCGACGACGGACGTCTTCAGGCTGCACAGCAAGCCCGGCTCGAACCGGACCATCTACCTCGACTTCAAGGGCGGCCTCCTGCTGGCGGGCAACTCCTGGCTCCTGCAGGGCCTGACCACGCTGCTCTACCCCGGCTGGTCGCTGGACTCCTCCCCGGCGTTCTCCGACGCCGAGCGCGCGGTGATCCTCGAGGTGTGGGCCCGGATGGCCGAGGACTTCGCCCCCTTCGACATCGACGTCACGACCGAGGAGCCCCCGCTGGGCGCCCTGTGGCGCGCCACCTCCAGCGACCAGACCTACGGCACCCGGGTCGCCTTCTCCTCCGGCACCGCGATCCAGGACGCCCTGTGCCGCGCCCGCTGCGGCGGGGTCGCGTGGATCGGCACCTTCGACTCCATCCTCACCAAGGGCGAGACCCGCAGCCCGGCCTGGGTGTTCCCGTCCTCGCTGGGCAACCGCGCCAAGTCGATGGCCGAGGCAGGCAGCCACGAGGCCGGCCACACCCTCGGCCTGGCCCACGACGGCACCGCGACGAGCGGCTACTACGCCGGCACCACGCTGTGGGGACCGCTGATGGGCAGCCCGTACTCCTCCAGCGTCACCCAGTGGTCGAAGGGCGACTACCCCGGCGCCAACAACCGCGAGGACGACATCCAGGTCGCGATCTCCAACGGCGCGCCGCTGCGTGCCGACGAGGCCGGCAGCACGGTGGCGACGGCAGTGCCGCTGTCGTCGCTTCCCGGCGGGCGCGGGATCATCGGCACCCGCACCGACGAGGACTGGCTGCAGGTCACCGACTGCTCCGGCGCGGTCACGGTCCACGCCGAGCCGGCCGCGGTCGGCGCCAACCTCGACATCGGCCTGGAGCTGCGCGACGCGGCCGGCGCCCTGGTGGCCAGCGCCGCGACCGCCACCAGCCGCACGTCGGCGGGCCTGGAGGGCATGGACGCCAGGCTCTCGCGCACGGTCTCCGGCGGCACCTTCCACGTCGTGGTGAAGGGCATCGGCTCCGGCCTGAACAGCCCCGCCTCCTGGCCCGTCAACGGGTACGACGACTTCGGCAGCCTCGGCGCCTACACGGTCTCCGTCACCGGCTGCTCGGTCGGCGAGCCCGGCACCGGCACCCCCGACACCGGCACCCCCGGTGGCGAGCCGGTCACCGAGGAGCCCGTGGTGAGCCCGCCCCCGGTGACCGCGACGCCGAAGAAGACCCGTCCCGGGGCCCCGAAGCGGCCCGGGGCGGTCCCCGGGGCACGCGGCGGTCGTCGTACCGTCACGGCGAGCTGGGCGCGGCCGGCGACCGGCGGCGCGCCGATCACCCGCTACCAGGTCCGGGCCTTCCGCCTCGCCACCACCGGCCGGGTCGTCGCCCGCACCGCACCGAGGGCGGTCTCCTCGACGGTCCGCAAGGCCTCCCTGCGGCTGCCGAAGGGCCGCTGGGTGGTGCGGGTGCGCGCCCGCAACGCCGTTGGCTGGGGCCCCTGGAGCGTGGCCTCCGCCCGCGTCACGCCGCGCTGATCTCCCGCGCAGGGCTTTTCAGATCAAAGTCGATCGAGTTGACTGCCTTTGTGCATCAGAGGCTGGACGAACGGCACCACGCCCCGCAGGGGTCGCTGGTCCCGCGCTGGACGTGGCGCGGCGTCGGCGCGGCGACGGCCCTCGGGCTGCTGCTGACCGGGGAGGCCGTGGGTGCGCTGAGCGCGGTCGTCGCGTTCGCCGCGGCCGAGGTGGTCTTCGACGCGGCTGACGTGGAGCGCTGAGGCTCAGTTGTCGCTGGCGGAGTCGGCGCCGCGGCGCCAGCGGATGCCGGCCTCGAGGAAGCCGTCGATCTCGCCGTCGAAGACGGGCTGCGGGTTGCCGGTCTCGTAGCCGGTGCGCAGGTCCTTGACGATCTGGTAGGGGTTCAGCACGTAGTTGCGCATCTGGTCGCCCCAGCTCGCGGCGACGTCGCCCTTGAGGTCCTTCTTCAGCGCCGCCTCCTCCGCCTTCTTCTTGGCGAGGAGCTTGGCCTTGAGGACGATCATCGCGGCCGCCTTGTTCTGCAGCTGCGACTTCTCGTTCTGGCAGGACACCACGATGCCGGTCGGGATGTGGGTCAGCCGGACCGCGGAGTCGGTGGTGTTGACCGACTGGCCGCCGGGGCCGCCGGAGCGGAAGACGTCGACGCGGACCTCGTTCTCGTCGACCTCGATCTCGTCGGTCTGCTCGAGCTGCGGCACGACCTCGACCGCGGCGAAGGAGGTCTGGCGCCGGCCCTGGTTGTCGAACGGGCTGATCCGGACCAGTCGGTGCGTGCCGACCTCGACCGAGAGGGTGCCGTAGGCGTAGGGCGCGTGGATGGCGAACTCGGCCGACTTGATGCCGGCCTCCTCCGCGTAGGAGACGTCGTAGACCTCGACGGGGTACTTGTTGCGCTCGGCCCAGCGGGTGTACATCCGCATCAGCATCTCGGCGAAGTCGGCGGCGTCGACCCCGCCCGCACCGGCGCGGATGGTCACGATGGCCTCGCGCTCGTCGTACTCGCCGGAGAGCAGGGTGCGCACCTCGAGGCCCTCGACGGCCTTCTTGATCCGGCCCAGCTCGGCGTCGGCCTCGGCGAGGGTGTCGGCGTCCGCCTCCTCGGCGGCGAGCTCGGCGAGGACGCCGAGGTCGTCGATGCGCTGCTGCAGCTCGCGGAAGCGCTCGACCTGGCCCTGCAGGGAGGAGAGCCGCCCGGTCACGCGGGTGGCGTTGGCCTGGTCGTCCCAGAGGTCGGGTGCGGCGACCTGGACGCCGAGGTCCGCGATCTCCTGCTCCATCTTCGGCAGGTCGAGGACCTGCTCGATGGTGTGCATCGTCGCAGTCAGCTGCTTGATCTCGGCGTCGTAGTCGGGTCCAGCCACAAGGTGCAAGGTTACGCACCCGCGGGAGGAGTAGCGAACCCGAGCCGTCCCGGGAGGGTTTGGTGAAAAAACATGAACTTCTTTCAGGAAAGGGGTGTGCGGCCGGTCACAGACCTGCTTGAATCCGGCCACTCCCTCCGCCACACGGACGCCCGTGTCCGTTCCTCTCGGGTGGCACCCCCCACTCACGGGACGGTGACGCATGCTCCCAGCGCCGAACGACAACGCCCTGCCCCCCCTCCTGCCCGGCCGACGCCGGGCGGCCCGCCACTTCCGCCGACGCATGGCCTGGCTCAGCGTCCTCGCGATGGTCGTGGCCACCCTCGTCGGCGCAGGAGCCAGCCCCGCCACGGCCGAGCAGGCCACGGGTGACGAGGTCCCCGCCTGGTCGAACGGGTGGTCGTGGACCTACACGACCGTCTTCAACTACAACGCCGACGGCACGAACGTCTCCATCAACGAGAACGTCACCTACACGGTCGCCGGCGTCGAGAACTTCCAGGGCCAGCCGGCGTACAAGCTCAACCTGAGCGGCACGATCACCGGCGGTGGCGGCTCCGTCGCCGTGGACGGCGTCGGCAACGCGACGCTGTCGAACTTCAGCGGCACCGTGAGCGGCACGCGCTACATGCGCCGCTCCGACCTCGCCCTGCTGAAGGAGACGCAGTCGCAGCAGCTCAACGCCAAGGCCGCCGTCTCCATCATCTCCACGAACATCAGCGCGAACATCTCGCTGTCGATGGACCCGCGCCGCGGCTGGCGCCTCACGCAGTTCCCGACCGAGGCCGGCAACTCGTGGACCAACGACGTGGACGTCGACTACACCGGCGGCTTCAGCTATGACGCCGGTTCGCTCGGCGGCACCGGCTCCTCCGACTTCGCCGGGGCGCTGCGCCTCGACGACCAGACCACTGTCGCGAACGAGAACATCTCCGTGCCGGCCGGGACCGTGAGCACCCGCCGGGCCCGCCAGTCCGGCAGCGGCACTGCCGCCACGACGTGGTTCTCGCCCACCCACCGCGGCATCGCCCGCCTGCTGCTCGAGATCCCGATGGAGGGCGGCTCGCTGACCCTCGACCAGAAGCTGGGCCAGGCCTCCACGCCGACCCCCTCGACCACGCTGACCAGCACGGTCACCCCGTCGATCTCCTGCGCGGGCGGTGACCTCACCGTCACCGGCCGACTCTCCAGCGGCGCTGCCGGCGTCCCGGTGAC
The DNA here is from genome assembly GCF_007829375.1 of Nocardioides sp. J9. Lineage (NCBI taxonomy): Bacteria > Bacillati > Actinomycetota > Actinomycetes > Propionibacteriales > Nocardioidaceae > Nocardioides > Nocardioides sp. J9. Next base: position 27,558 of record NZ_VLJQ01000024.1, read on the forward strand.
CGTCGCCCTCGACAAGTCGCCGGTCGCCCCGGGCGCCAGCCAGACCGTCAGCACGACGACCACCAGCAACGGCAACTACTCCGCCACGGTGCAGGCGCCGGCCGAGGCCGACGGCTACCAGCGCACCGGCGTCCGCGGCTCGTGGGGCGTCGTCGTCACCSCCGGTGGCGCGACCAGCGTCGCCACCGTCCTGGTCACCCCGCGCAGCTGCACGGCCCTGACCTACACCGGCGACACGGCCGCCCCGCAGGGCACCACCGCCACCGTCGCGGCGACCCTCGTCGACAAGACCGGCGCCAGCGTCAGCGGCCGGACCGTCAACTTCGCCCTGGCCGGTGGCCAGACCGTCACCGCGACCACCAACGCGTCGGGCGTCGCGCAGACCACCATCGCGGTCAACGGACCGCCGCGGACCGCGAACCTGGTGGTGTCGTACACCGGCAACGCCGGCTCCGAGCCCGCGAGCCAGACCGTGCCGTTCACGGTCGGCGCGATCGCGACCACCACCACGGTCACCGCCGACCCCGCCGTCGTCACCGTCGGGGACCCGGTCCGGTTCCACGCGACCGTCGCCCCGACGCACGGTGCCAACCCGGGCGGCAGCGTCCAGTTCCGCGTCGACGGCTCCGACTTCGGTGCCGCGGTGCCGCTGACCGACGGCGAGGCGACCAGCGCCGCGCTGTCGACGCTCGGCCTGGGCGACCACACCGTCGTCGCGGTCTACAACGGCACCGCCGACCACGCCGGCAGCACCTCCGCCGCCGTCGTCTTCCGGGTCCGTGAGCCGCTGAAGCCGACCTCGACCACCTCGTCGGCCAGCCCGACCACCGCCGTGGCCGGCCAGCCGGTCACCCTCGGTGCCACCGTCACCACCGCGACCGGCACCCCGACCGGCGACGTCGTCTTCACCGTCGACGGCAACGAGGTCGCTCGCGCCGCCGTGGCGGCGGACGGCACGGCGAGCACGACCGTGACCGACCTGCCGGTCGGCAGCAACGCGGTCGTGGCGACCTACGCCGGCGACGACGTCTACGGCCCGAGCTCGGCGGCGCCGCGCACGGTCACCGTGAGCAAGGCCGCCGTCGAGGTCACGCTGAGCGCGACCAGCTCCTCCACCGTGACCGGTGAGGCCATCGGCCTGACCGCGACGGTCGCGGTCCAGGCGCCCGGTGGCGGCAGCCCGGACGGGACCGTCCAGCTGATCGTGGACGGCAACCCGACCGGGGCCCCGGTGGACCTCGTCAACGGCTCGGCGTCCTTCCCGTCGCTGACCAGCCTGTCGGCCGGTGCGCACACCCTCGCGGTGTCCTACTCGGGCAGCGCCCGCTACCTGACCGGCAGCGACCAGCTGTCGCAGCAGGTCGCCAAGGCCGACACCACGACGACGCTGCTCGCCAGCCCCTCGCCGTCGCTGCAGGACCAGGAGGTGCGCCTCACGGCCACCGTCGCGGCGGTCAGCCCGGGCTCCGGCTCGGCGACCGGCACGGTGAACTTCTTCGCCGGCAGCGAGTCGATCGGCTCGGCCCCGCTCGTCGCGGGCGAGGCGGGGAGCACCGCCACGCTCGACGTCTCCGACCTGGCCCCGGGGGTGCACCAGCTCACCGCGCGCTTCGCCGGTGACGGGAACTACGAGGCCAGCGACTCCGACGAGGTCAGCCACACGGTGATCGCGGCGACCGCGGTCGTCACGACCTCGACGACGGTCACCTCGAGCAGCAACCCGTCGACGTACGGCGAGCTGATCACCTTCCGCGCGGAGGTCACGACCGACGGCGACACCGCTCCGGAGGGCGCCGTGCAGTTCTCGGTCGACGGCCACGACTTCGGCGACCCGGTCGAGGTCGGCGCCGACGGCACCGCCGAGAGCGCCACGCTGGCCTCGCCCGACCCGGGCGACCACACCGTGATCGCGGCGTTCGTCCCGGCGCCGGGCTTCACCGGCAGCGGTGACGTGCTGGTGCAGACCGTCGAGGCGGCCGGGGTCGACCTGGCCCTGTCCTCGACCGACGCCGACGCGCAGGTCGGTGACCAGGTCCGCTTCCGCGCCGAGGTCTCCTCGCAGGTGGTCGGCGCGGGTGACCCGACCGGGTTCGTGCAGTTCGCGGTCGACGGCGTGCCGCTCGGCGACGCCGTGGAGATCGAGGACGGCGTGGCGACCAGCCGCGCGGTCAGCGACCTGGCCCCGGGCACGCACACCGTGACGGCGCTCTACTCCGGCGACGTGCACTTCAAGCCCGAGCTCGCCGAGCTCGAGCAGTCGGTCTCCCGGGTGGGCACGACGACGACCCTCACGGTCTCGCCGACCACGCCGACCTACGGCGACCAGGTGCAGCTGACGGCGCAGGTGCAGGCCGCCAACGCCGACCTCGGCACGCCGACCGGCACGGTCACCTTCCTCGCCGGCACCGTCGAGCTGGGCACCGCCCCGGTCGTCGACGGCCAGGCCACGCTGTCCACCTCGGTGCTCGTGGCGGGCAACCACCAGCTGCGCGCCGTGTACGGCGGCCGCGCCGCCCACGACGGCAGCAGCTCGGCCGTCCGGACGGTGACCGTGGCCAAGCGGGCGACGACCCTCACGGCCGACGCCGCGCTGGTCTCGCTGAGCCCGCTGGGCCTGCCGCTCGGCCAGCTCCGCGCGACGGTCAAGGCAGGTGGCGCGCCGCTCGCCGGCGTCCCGGTGGAGTTCAAGGTCGGCAACAAGGTGGTCTGCACGACCGCGACCGCCGAGACCGGCACCGCCACCTGCAACGGCGGCTCCCAGGTGCTCAACCTGGTCCTGAACGGTGGCTACACGGCCACCTTCCTCGGGGACGCCAACCACCTCTCCTCCACGGCGCGCGGCGCCATCCTCAAGTGAGCGCAGTCATGGAGAAAGGAACTCCCATGCGCAGACTGATCGCGGCCCTCGCGGCCGTGGCCCTGACCATCGGGCTGCCCGTCCTGCTGGTGTCGCCCGCCCAGGCGGACATCACCGCCCCGGCGGCCGGCACCATCAAGGGCACCGTCACCTTCAAGGCCAGCGGTGCCACCGACAGCAGCTCGCTGTGCATCAACGGCAGCAGCGCCCAGACCGTGATGACGCTGCGCAACAGCACTGGCGGGCAGGTCTGGACCCAGACCAAGTCCGGCGCCGGGGCGATGGACGTCACCTACGACACCCACAACGTGCCGAATGGGAGCTACACCCTCGAGGTCTCCGAGCGGGACAAGAAGGGCACGATCCTGTGCTCCAACTCCACCAGGAACTCGACCCGCTCCTACACCGTCCAGAACGTCACCCAGCTCGACTACACCGGCGTCCAGACCGGAGCGATCAACACGTCGGTCCAGGTGAGCGCGACGCTGGTGGACCCGAACAAGTCGCCGGAGGGCGTCGCCGGAAAGTCCGTGGTCTTCACGCTCGACGAGGGCAACCCGGACAGCTCCTCGATCACGGTCACCACCAACGCCAACGGCGTCGCCAGCGGGTCCCTCGCCGTCAACGGTGATCCGCGGACTGCCCAGCTGAAGGCGGCCTTCGCGGGCGACACCCACTTCGTCGGCTCGTCGAAGACGGTGACCTTCGAGATCACGAAGAACCCGTCGACCACGACGCTCCTGCAGCCCGCGCAGGTCGTGCACAGCCAGCCGGTGTCGTTCACCGCGCTGGTGGCGCGCGGCAGCGGCAACGGTGCCCCGACGGGCACCGTCCAGTTCACCGTCGACGGGGCGGACCTCGGCTCCCCCGTCCCGGTGAGCGGTGGCCAGGCCACGTCGCCCAGCACCTCGACGCTGAACGCCGGGAACCACACCATCGGCGCGGTCTACAGCGGCGACACCACCCTCGCCGGCAGCTCGGCCGAGACGAAGCAGCTCGTCGTCGCCAAGGCGCCGACCGCGACGGTCCTCACGTCCTCGGGCTCCCCGACGGTGAGCGGCCAGACGGTCACCTTCACCGCGAAGGTCGACGTCGTCGCGCCCGGCGCCGGCACCCCGACCGGTGGCGTGCAGTTCGACATCGACGGCGATCCCTACGGCACCGCCGTGAACCTCGTCGGCGACACCGCGACCCTCGAGGTCTCGGACCTGCTGCCCGGCAACCACGACGTCCAGGCGACCTACAACGGCACCGGCAACTTCGCCAGCAGCACCTCGGCAACCGTGACGCACGGCGTCGAGCTCGCCGACACCTCGGTCACCCTGGCGTCGTCGAACCCGGACGCGGTCGCGGGTGAGCCGCTCACCTTCAGCGCGCAGGTCTCGGTCGTCGCCCCCGGTGCCGGCCAGCCGACGGGCACCGTGCAGTTCGCCGCCGACGGCGAGCCGATCGGCGCCCCGGTCGCGGTCAGCAACGGTGTCGCGGTCTCCCCCGCCACCGGCCTGGACGCGGGTGACCACGTCATCACCGCCAACTACTCCGGCGACAACCGGTTCGCCGGCGGCAGCGCGATGATCGACCAGGAGGTCGAGTCGGCCCGCACCACCACGGCCGTCACCACCTCGCCCAACCCGTCCGTCGTCGGCCAGCCGGTGACCGTCACCGCGACGGTCAGCCCGGTGAGCCCGGCGACCGGGACCCCGGAGGGCGCGATCCGCTTCACGATCGACGGCGCCGTGGTCGGGATCGTGGACCTGGTCGACGGCGAGGCCGAGATCGAGGTCGGCACGCTGGAGCGCGGCAACCACGAGGTGAAGGCGCAGTACCTCAGCGGTGACGCCAACTTCCGACCCAGCACCTCCACCACGGCGACCCACGTCGTCAACAAGGCCGCCACGAAGACGGTCGTCACCAGCTCCTCGCCGGTGTCGGCCTTCGGCCAGCCGGTGACCTTCACCGCCGACGTCTCGGTGCTCGCGCCGGGCGCCGGCTCGCCCACCGGCACGGTGACCTTCACCGACGGTGACGACGTCCTCGGCACCGCCGACATCAGCTCCGCCACCGGCGGCGTGGTCTCGGTGACGGTCGACGACCTGAGCATCGGCCAGCACGCCGTCGTCGCGACGTACGACGGTGACGACTCCTTCACCGGCAGCACCGGCTCGGTCTCGCAGAAAGTCCAGCGGGCCCAGACCGCGACCACGCTGACCTCGTCGGTGAACCCCTCGCAGTCCGGCCAGGGCATCCGCTTCACCGCGACCGTCGCCCCGGTGGCGCCCGGCGCGGGTGAGCCGTCCGGCACCGTCCAGTTCACCGTCAACGGCGCCAACCTGGGCAGCCCGGTGGCGCTCGTGGACGGCGCGGCGACCAGCAACCTGTTCAGCTCGCTCTCGCCCGGCACCTACCGGATCGCCGCCACCTACAGCGGCGACCCGCGCTTCGTCGGGAGCAGCAGCGTGCTCGACCAGGGCAACGGCCAGGAGGTCACGAAGGGCGCCACGTCCATGGAGCTCGTCGCCGACACCCCGGTCGCCGACCACGGCGAGACGGTGACCTTCACCGTCACCGTCGCCGGGGTCGCTCCCGCCAACGGCAAGCCCACGGGTGTCGTCCAGCTGTGGAACGGTGGCACCCTGCTGGGCGCCGCCAGCCTGGCGCCGACCAGCGAGCCGCGGACCAGCACCGCGACCTTCGCGACGGCGGGCCTGGCCCCGGGCTCCCACGAGGTGCGGGCGGTCTACGTCGGCAACTTCAACTTCGAGGGCACCGAGGCCACGACGGTCCAGGCCGTCGGTGTCGCGGAGACCGTCGTCGGGGTCGCCTCCGACGCCAACCCGTCGGTGTACGGCGACACGGTGACCCTCACGGCCACCGTCGCCAACGCCCAGCCGGGCGTGGCTGCACCCACCGGCAACGTCGTCTTCCGCTCCGGCGACGACGTGGTCGGCCAGGCGCAGGTCGTCACCGAGGACGGCACCAGCACGGCGACCCTCGAGGTCGAGGGCCTGACGGCCGGCTCGCACGACATCACCGCGACGTACTCGGGCGACGTGGCCCACGCCGGCGACACCTCGCCGGTGCTGGTGCAGGTCGTCGAGCGGGCCCAGCCGACGCTGGTCGCGCACGACATCGCGGACCCGGTCGTCGACAACTACTCGCGGGTCGAGGCGACGCTGACCGGGCTCGGCGGTGAGCCGCTCGCCGGGCAGGCCCTGGTGTTCACCACCGGTCCGGTCCTCAACGGCGGCGTCACCTCGGTGTGCACGGCGGTCACCAACGCCGACGGGTACGCCAAGTGCGACGTGCCGCTGCGCTGGGGTGCCCTGATCATGCAGGGCTTCCAGGTCGCGTTCGCCGGCAACGACAGCTACGCCCCGGCGGTGGCCGAGGCTCCGTACTACGACCCGAACGACTGACGACCATCCCCATCCCCCACGGATCGCGGGCCCCGGCCACCGCCGGGGCCCGCGGCCCGTTTTCCACCCGCGGCAGGAGAACCCGATGACGACCACGACCCACCCCGCGCGACGCCTGCTCCCCGTCCTCCTCGCCCTGCCGCTCGCGCTCGTCGGCGCCCTGCCGGCCGTGCCGTCGCACGCCGACGACGGCGCAGCGCTCGCGACCGCCACCGTCGCCGGGTCGCACCACAGGTGGCGTACGGCGAGCGCACCCCGCTGAAGGTGTGGGTCGTCGCCGAACAGGGCTCCCCCGACGGCACCGTGGCGCTCACGGTCGACGGCGAGCCCTCCGGCACCCTCCAGGTCGCCCCCGAGACGCCCGGCGGCCGCATCGCCCGCGGCGAGGCCGACCTGCCGGTACTCGAGGTCGGCGACCACACCGTCCGCGCCGACTACCTCGGCACCGGGTCGACGGCGGCCTCGTCGTCGTCGACGACCGTCGAGGTGCTGAAGGCTCCCGTCTCCGTCCACGTGACCTCGCCCCGACCGAGCCCCGCCGGGACGCCGAGCACCGTCTCCGCGACCGTCACCCCGGACGTCGTGGCCCCGGTGGCCGGGGCGGCACGCCCGAGCGGCACGGTCACCTTCGAGGTCGACGACTACTACGAGGGCGTCACCGTCACGGCGCAGGTCGGGCCGGACGGCACCGCTTCCGCCGTGGTCCCCGGCTTCACCGGCAACGCGACGCGGGACGTGCTGGCGACGTACTCCGGCGACGCCCGCCACGAGCCCGGTCACGGCTCCGGCACCCACGAGTCGCTGCGGACCGCCACCACGGTCGAGGTGCTCTCCGGCAGCTGGAACATCTACGGCCAGATGCTGCCGATCCGTGTCCAGGTCCGGTCCGCGGAGCCGAGCCCCGAGGCGCCGACCGGGGACGTGAGCATCCGGCTCGACGGCCGCACGCTCGGCACCGTGCCGCTCTCCCCCAGCACCGGACCCGGTGCCGCGACCACGTCGACGGCGGTGCTCGAGCAGGAGGACGTCCTGGGCGGCTGCGTCGTCCCGGCCGGGAGCTACCGTCGGCTGACCGCCGTCTACCTCGCCGGACCCTTCCACGAGGGGAGCGAGGTCGTCGTCGAGGGCTACGAGGTCTACAAGCAGCCGACCACCCTGACGGCGACCCCGGTGCTCCTGACCCTCGCCCCGCTGGGCCTGCCGAGGGCGCAGCTGACCGCGACGCTCACCGCCTACCGCCAGCCCCTCCCCGGCGAGCCGGTGACCTTCTCGGTCGGCGCGACGACGCTGTGCACCGCGACCACCGACGCCGACGGCGTCGCGACCTGCGACGGGTCCAAGCACCTGCTGCTGACCCTCGGGCTGGGCTACGTCGCCACGCACGCCGGCGACCGCAACCGCAACCCGAGCTCGGCGCGCGGCAACCTGGTCGGCTAGCTGGGTCGGGTAGCTGGGTCGGGTAGCCCGCGGGGAGCCGGGTACCGCGCGGTCATGGCCACCCAGACCGCTCCCCACCGCGTCCCTGGCTCGCACGCCGAGAAGCCGACCGAGATCCCGCGCAAGGGCTGGTTCCAGGTCGTCAGACGGGCGTGGGCGGAGACGAAGAAGGACCAGGTCCCGCTGCTCGCGGCGGGCGTCGCCTTCTACTCGTTCCTCGCGCTCTTCCCGGCGATGATCGCCGCCGTCATGCTCTACGGGCTCGTGCGCGACCCCGACGACGTGCGGAAGCAGATCGACGAGCTGTCCGCGACGCTCCCCTCCGACGCCGCGAGCCTGCTGACCGGCCAGCTGGAGGCGCTCACGTCGACGTCGAGCAGCTCGCTCGGCCTCGGCCTGATCATCAGCCTGGTGCTCGCGCTGTGGAGCGCGTCCGGCGGTGTCGGCAACGTGATGACCGCGGTGAACTTCGCCTACGACGAGGAGGAGACCCGCGGCTTCGTCAAGCGCAAGCTGCTGGCCCTCGGCCTCACCCTCGGTGCGATTGTCTTCGTCGTCGTCGCCATCGCGATGATCGCCGTCGCCCCCGCCGTGCTCGACAACGTCGTCGAGGGCGGCCCGCTTCGCTGGGGCCTCGAGGCCGCCCGCTGGGTCGGCCTCCTGCTCGCTATGTCCGCCGCCCTCGGCGTCCTCTACAAGGTCGCCCCCGACCGCGACGCACCGAAGTTCCGCTGGGTGTCGATCGGTTCCATCGTCGCCMCCCTGCTGTGGCTGGCCGCGAGCCTGGGCTTCTCGCTCTACGTCGACAACTTCGGCTCCTACAACAAGACCTACGGCGCGCTCGCCGGCGTCGTCGTCCTCCTGCTGTGGCTCTGGCTGACGATGTACCTCGTCCTCCTCGGCGCCGAGGTCAACGCCGAGGCCGAGCAGCAGACCTCCGAGGACACCACCGTCGGCCCCGAGATGCCGATGGGCCAGCGGGGCGCGGTGAAGGCGGACAGCATGCCGGGTGACCCGAAGGAGGAGTGAGCTCCTCGTCAAGCGGTGTCGTCGGGCGGGTGGTCGTCGGGGTCGGGGCGTCTCGGTGGGTCGAGCGCCCTCGTCCCCCGCGGCCCGACGTGGAAGTGCCGGCCGTGCGGCGAGAGCCATAGGTAGTGGCCGGGCTGCACGGTGACGTAGCGCCAGAGGCTGAAGGTCTTCGCCCGGTGGTGGCGCCGGCAGAGCGGCACCCGGTTGCACGGGCAGGTCGGTCCGCCGCGATCGTGCTCGATCGCGTGGTCGAGGTCGCAGCGCGTCGACCGCCGGGTGCAGCCGGGGAAACGGCAGGTGTGGTCGCGCAACTGGACGCGCTGCCGGTGGCGGTCGGGGATGTGTAGGAGTCCACCGGCACGCAGTAGGCCAGGTCGACCACCGGCCGGACGACCACGGTGGTGCGCGGCGCCTGCAGCCACTCCCTGACCTGCGTTGCGAGGACGGGCGTGCCGACCTCCTCGCAGCGGGCGAGCCGGGTTGTCCCCGGTGAGGGTGGAGTCGGTGACGTGGACGTCGAGGATCACGCGCCGACCGGGTGCGGTGGCGACGACCTCTCCGGTGCCGGGATCGGCGAACAACAGGTCGAGAGACAGGTCCTGCCGGGCCAGCTCGGCCGCTGCTCGTGCTCGCCGGACGTCGAGGGAGAAGTCGTCGCCGAGCCGCCTCAGCAGGGTGGCGCGGCGGGTGATCGCCTCTTTGAGGTCGTGGCCGTCTGCTGCGTCCATTCGCCCGCTGACGTGCACGTGCCCGGTCTCGTCGATGTCGCCAACGTCGAAATGCCGGTGGTCGGTTGCCTCCTGCCGCTCGGCCTCGGCCCGCTCGGGGTCGAACCGCAGCACCGCTTCGGCGACCAGCCGCTCGAGCTGTGCCCACCCGACGCCGCCGACGGCCGCGTCGAGCTGGCGGTCGACGTACTCAGCCGCCTCCTCGGACAGTGACCGGGTCAGGTCGGCGATCCGCTGCGCCCGCCACGTCTCGACCTCCCCGGCCAGCACCGCCGCGTGCAGCCGCGGGAGCCGCCAGGTGCACTCGATGACCTGCCCGACGTAGTTGCGCCCGCCGTCGGGCGAGCGGCCCAGCGTGGCGATGAGCTCCATCAGCGCGAACTCGCTCACCAGCGGCGCGCCGGGACCGGCGATCGGGACACCGGTGTCGAGCCAGCCGTCCCGCAGCGTGGCCGCACCCTCCTCGGTGTCGAGCACGTGGTGGTCGGCCCAGGCCGAGATGATCAACCACTCCCGCACCTGCGACGCCTGCCGCGCCCGGACCTCAGCCCTCGCGTCGGCCAGCAGCTCGACGACCGAGCGGCCGTCGTACTGCCCCACCGAGGGAGCGCTGGTCCCGAGATCCATGACTGGATCCTTCCATCGACCACCGACACTTTGACTGGCCGGAAACCCGCCTGTGGACTGGAGATTCTCCCTCCACCGCCCGCCTTCAGGGCCCGGCGGTTTCGAGGCTCCTCGCTGGCGCTCGTCGCACCTCAACCACCGGGATTAACGCGGCCACCGGAGGGGCCCCATCGCCGGTGGTTGAGGTGCGAGGCCGCCCGCGGCCGAGCCTCGAAACCACCGGCCTCGGTGCCGGGACGGTGCCCAGCTCACTCCAGCGGGTCGACCACCGCCGAGCCCACCGACCGCACGGACGCCCGCGCCGGCGCGCCGGGCAGGCCGAGCGGCAGGTCGACCGACGCGGTCAGCTCGACCACGATGCGCGTCCCGTCCACCCGCACCGATGTCCGGAGGCCGGGGTGGTCGCGGTGGGCGCCGGAGGCACGCAGGTAGGCGCGGACCGCGCGCTCGGCCTCGCGGCGGGAGATGGCGAGGTCGCCGCGGCCCAGGCCGCCGTCGTACACGTCCTGGCCCTGGGCGCCGAGGTCCGCACCCTGCAGCGCGGCGCCGTCGGCGAGCTCGTCGAGGCGCTGGCGGGCGAGGTAGGCGGCACTGGCGTCGACGACGGCGGCCACGAGCAGGAGGATCACCGCGACGAAGGCGACGATCAGGGGCGTGGAGCTGCCGCGCTCGCGACTCATCGACGCTCGACCTCCTGGTAGCGCCCGATCGGCACGGAGTGCTGGGCAGTGAGGCGGAAGCTCGGTGAGCCCGAGCCGAGGACGTCGGGCAGCAGGGGCAGCGCGACGGCGGACTCGATCCGCACCGTGATCACGGAGGTGCCGGAGTGGCAGCTGCGCGGGTACGGCGTGCAGGTGACCGTCACCCGCACCGGCACGTCCTCCAGTCCCTGGTCAGCCAGCGCCTGTCGCGCGACCGCGGCAGCCCGCTTCTCCCCGGCCGCGTCGGTCGGGGCGAGCGCGTAGGCGCGAGCGGCGGACCGCGCCGCCCCACTGACGCCGAACGAGCCGCGCTGCACCTCGAAGACCGAGACCACGATCCACAGCAGCGGGAGCAGCAGGAGCACGCCCATCCAGATCACCTCGACCAGCCCGCTCCCCCGCTCGTCGCGGGCCGGCAGGCGACGCAGCCGGCTCATCGCGGACGCTCTTCCACGGCGGTGCCGGACACGCTCAACCCGACCGCGGGGCCACCGAGCCCGAGCGCCGGGACCTCGGCGTTCACGACGACCTCGATCGCAGGTGCCCCGCCGACGGTGACGCGACGGACCCGGACGTCGCGCGCGTACCTCTTCCCCACCGCGTCGGCGATCTGCGACCGGGTGCGCGCGACGCCGTCGCCGGGGCTGCTGCCCGAGGTCGCGGCGAGGCGGGCCCCCTCGGCGGCGGCTGCGGCGAGCGTCGTGCGCACGTGCAGCACCAGCGCCACCTGCACGATGCCGAGCACGAGCGGCAGCAGCACCACCGAGACCAGCGTGAAGTCGACCAGGGCCGAACCGCGCTCGTCCCGCCGACGGGCGGTCACCGCACCGAGTTGAGCGCGGACTGGAGGATCGCCAGCAGCTGCGGGCGGGCGAGGGCGAAGACCGCGACGCCCAGCGAGATGGTCATGATCGTGACGAGGACCCAGCCCGGGACGTCGCCGCGCTCGTCGCGCTGCCGCCAGCGCCGTCGGGCCAGGTGGATCGGTGTCCGGTGGTGCACGGTGGTTCCTTCCCGAGAGGTGCTGGTTCAGTAGCTGAGCGTGAGGCCGATGAAGCCCGGCCAGAAGGCGAAGACGACGGTCACCGGCAGCACGAGGAACACCACCGGGACCATCATGAAGATCTCCTTGCGCGAGGCCTGCTCGATGAGCGCGCGGCGCCCGGCCTCACGGACGTCGGAAGCCTGGGCGTGCAGGACGTCGGCGAGCGGCGTGCCGCGCTCGACGGTGACCGCCACGGCGTGGGCGAACCGAGCGACGACGGGCACGCCGGACGACGCGGCGAGCCGGTCGAAGGCGTCGGCGACGGGCTCGCCGGTGCGGATCCGCGCCAGCACGTCGGCCAGGTCGCGGGACAGCTCGCCGCCGCTGCGGCGGACGACCCGGGCCAGCGCGGCGACGGGTGCCTCGCCGGCCGCGACGCTGAGGGCGAGGAGCTCGGCGACGGTCGGGAACTCCGCGACGATCGCGGTCTCGCGCTGTCGCACCTGCGCGGAGAGCCGGTTCTCCCGCAGCATCACCCCGAGCATGCACGCACCGACGCAACCGATCAGCAGCGGCAGCGGGTTGCCCGGGTTCGTCCAGCTGTGGAGCAGGCCGTACGCCGCAGCGACGCCGAACCCGGCCAGGCCCCACAGCACCTGCTGGACGCGGAAGTCGTGCACCTCCAGGTCGATCCCGGCGCGGTCGAGCCGCCGGCGGACGGAGGCGGAGCCGCCCAGCACCCGCTCCACACCATCGGCCGCGCGGCGCAGCAACGGCCCGAAGACTGCCGCCACGGCGTTGCCCGGCGGCGCGCCAACCGCGGGGCCGCGCTGCGGGGGCGCGAGGTCGCGGACGTACGGCAGGACGCGCAGCTCGAGGGGCGGCCGACGGATCACGACGACCCGCGCGGCGACGAGGAGCAACCCGGCCGCCGTACCGAGGCCGAGCAGGCCACCCCAGATCCCCAGCGTCATCGCAGGATCCGCCGCTCGACGGGCAGCCGGCCCAGCCGCATCATCAGCCGGTAGGCCAGCACGCACACGCCCGCGCCGGCGACGAGCACCACCGCACCTGCGGCGCTCTGGTAGCGCTGCACCACCTCCGGCTGGGTGGACATCACGAGCAGCACGACCCACGGCGCCGCGACCGCGACCCGCGCCCCGTTGACCGCCCACGACTGGCGCGCCTCGAGCTCCGAGCGCGTGCGCAGGTCGTCGCGCAGGTAGCCCGACAGGTTCCGCAGCAGCCGGCCGAGCTCGCCACCACCGACCTCACGCGCAATCCGCAGGCCCTCGACGACACGGTCGCCGACCGGATCGGCCAGGCGCTCCTTGAGGCGGTCGAGGCAGTCGCCGAACCGGCCGGACACCTGGTAGTCGAGGGCGAACGCCTCGAAGGACGGTCGCAGGGCGTCCGGGCCGCGGACCGCGAGGGCGGCGACGGCGTCGGGCAGCGACATCCCCGCACGTACGGCGGAAGCCAGGTCGTCGACAGCCTCGGGCCAGACCTCGGCGAACTCCCGCTGCCGGCGCCGCGCGCGCCCGCGGACCACCGCGAGCGGCAGGTATCCCGCCAGCGCACCGAGCACCAGCGCGATCGGCACCGTGCGGGTCAGCCCCAGCACGAGCACCGTCGCGAGCAGGGCACTCCCGGCGCACAGCGCGGCCAGCGAGCGCGGCGCGACGTCGCGCAGCCCGGCCTCGGCGAGCAACCGGCGGGTGCCGCTCTCCTTCGAGGCCGCCACCGCCGGCCGCGGGGAGCGGAAGGCCGACCACACCAAGAGGCACCCGATACCGAAGGCGAGGCCGACCAGGGCACCCATCAGTCGGCATCCTCGTTCAGCAGCCGCATGACGTCGATGCCCAGGCGCTGGAACTGCTCGAGCCGCGGTGGCAGCCCGATCCCCCGCGCCAGGCGGCCGTCGCGCCACTCGAAGACCGGCTCGGTCTCGATGACCTCAGCCTCCATGCGGCCGGGGACCGCGACGACCTCCACCACGCGGCGCGCACCCGACGGGTCGAGCGCGAGGTGGACGACGAGGTCGACGGACGCCGCAACGGTGGGGACGACGAAGCGGGCCGAGATGTTCTCCCCGGCCAGCAACGGCAAGGTGCAGGCCTTTGTCAGCGCCTCGCGCGCACTGTTGGCGTGCAGCGTGCACATCCCGGGCAGCCCGGCGTTGAGCGCGAGCAGCAGGTCGAGGCACTCCTCGGCCCGCACCTCCCCCACGATCAGCCGGCTCGGGCGCATCCGCAGCGACTCCTTGACCAGGTCGCGCAGCCGGACCTCGCCCGTCCCCTCCAGTCCCTCCTGCCGGGTCTGCAGCGCGACCCAGTCCGGGTGCGGGAACCGGATCTCGAAGACCTCCTCGGCGGAGATCACCCGCTCCCCACCGGGGATCGCGGCCGCCAGGCAGTTGAGCATGGTGGTCTTGCCGGCCTGCGTGCCGCCGGTGACGAGGATGTTCAGCCCCGCCCGCACCGACGCCTCGAGGAAGCGCGCGGCCGCCGGCGTCAGCGTGCCGAGGTCGACGAGCTCGGCCAGCCGCGTCGCGCGCACCACGAACTTGCGGATGTTCACCGCCGAGAACCCGCGCGAGATCCCCTGCAGCACCACGTGCAGCCGGTGCCCGGCGGGCAGCATCGCGTCGACGAACGGGCGGCTCAGGTCGATGCGGCGCCCCGTCGACTTCAGCATCCGCTCGACCAGCTCGGTCACCTGCGCCTCGGTGAGCACGAGGTTCGTCAGCTCGTGCCGTCCCTGCCGCGCGACGAAGACGCGGTCCGGGCTGTTGATCCAGACCTCCTCGATCGTGGGGTCGTCGAGGAAGGGCTGCAGCGGCCCGAAGCCCGCCACGCGGGCGACCAGCTCCGACACCAGGGCGCCGGGATCGGCCACCGGGGCGACCACACCGGTCAGGCTGCGCTCGTCGTGCTCACGCACCAGGGCGGTGGCTAGGCGACGCACCGCAGGGACCTCGCGCTGCGGGTCGAGCCCGTCGCGTCGTACGGCGGCGCGGAGCTCCTCGTCCAGCCGGGCGACCACCTCGTCGGAGGCAGGCGCCACCACCGGCGGCTGCACGGGTGGCTGGAGCAGGGCCATGGCGACTCCCCCGAGATAGGACTCCTTGGCTGGCTCCGACCGTATGCCAACCCGGGTCCGTCCGGTAGGGGCCCGTGACCGGTTGTGGACAACCGGGCCGCGCAGGCGTCCGGAAGCGCCGACGCCCGCCCGTAGGAGGACGGGCGGGCGTCGACTGTCCCACGAAGGGAGTCAGGTGCCTGGAGCCTGACTCCTGACGTCGTCGGCCGCCGAGCGGCCTTCGTCCTTGAGGTGGTCGGCAGACTGCTGGGCGCTGGCCCTGACCTCCTGGGCCGCCTCGGTGGCGGACTGCTGGAGGTGCTGGCCCATCTCCTGGCCGACGGCCTTCGCCTCGTCCACGAGCGGCGAGTCCTTCGCGGCGTCGGTGAGGCGGCCGGCGAGCTCGGTCTCCTTCGAGCTCGGCGGGATGAGGGCGGAGATGACCAGGCCCGCGCCGAAGGCGGCAAGGCCGGCGCCGATGGGCGATCCCTCGGTACGACGCTGCACGGCGTTGATGCCGGACTCGGCGGCGCCCTGCACGGACCCGGCCGCGTCGGAGACCGACGGAGTGGACCCACCCACGTCGTGGGCGGTGCCCATCACCGAGTCCTTCATCGAGGACACCCGGTGCCGCACGGCGGTCTTGCGCCGGTCGACGATCCGGCCCGGGCTGACCCGGTCGTAGAGGGCGTCGACGTCGCGGGAGAGGTCCTGCCGCGTCCGGTCGATCCCCGTGGTCATCCGTTCTTCAGCTGCCTGGCCCATGCCGCGTCCTCCTTCAGGGTCTTCTGCGTGGTCTCGAGCTTGGGGTTGAACGACTTCAGTTCCTTGCGCCCCGACATCGCCATCACCGCCGCCGCGACGCCCCACAGCGCCGCGACGACCAGTGCTGCCCATCCGGTGTGCATCCAGCTGTCGAGCAGGAACAGCAGGGCGAAGGAGCCGAAGAGGAGCGCGAGGTGGCCGGCCACGCCGGCTCCGCCGACGAGGCCGACACCCTTGCCCGCCTTGGTCGCCTCGGTCTTGAGCTCGGCCTTGGCCAGCTCGACCTCCTGCTTCACGAGCGTGGTGAGGTCGGTGGCGATGTCGCCGACGAGCTCGCCGAGGGTGCGATCCTCAGCGGTCGCGTCGGTCCCTGCGGGACCGGTCTCCTGCGCCGTGGGTCGCGTCTGCTGCGCGGTCACGGCGTGCCTGCCTGTCCGGTGGGGCCGTCGAAGCCGGGCACCGGCGAAGGTGCGGGCGGCGGCGGAGCAGGCTGGGTCGGGAGTCTGGTGGTGCCGGTGGCGGAGTTCGCCTCGTCGAGGGGCGCACCGGCCGCCGTACCACCCGTCGGGGTGGCGGAGGTGCCGGCGGCGTGCGTGCCGCCGCTGGTGTTGGCCTCCCTGGCACCGCGCACCACTCGTCCGGCGACGACGCCGGCGGCGAGCGCGCCGAGCAGGAAGGTGCCCGGGCGGCGGCGGGCGTAGGAGCGGACCTGGTCGAGGAGCTCGCCGGGCTCGCGGTCGCGCAGCTGCTGCGTGAGTGCTGTCGCCTTGTCGCCGACCTCGCGGACGACGTCGTGCGCGAGTCCGTTGCCGGCGCCCTCGCCGCGGGCCATCCGCTCGAGGTCGTCGGCGAAGCCCTGCAGGGTCGTCACGAGGCTGTCGAGCTGGGAGCGGCCCTGGCTCTCGACCTCCGTACGGGCCTGGTCGAGCAGGCGGCGGGCCTGCTCCTGCGCGTCGGCGGCGACGGCCCTCGCCTCGTCCCTCGCCTCCGCGGCGAGCTGGCGACCGTCCTCCTTCGCGGTGGCGGCCGCGTGCTTCGCCTGCTCGGCGGTGCCGCTGTCGGCGATGCCGGTCTGGTCCTGGGTCCCGGGCGGGTAGTACGTCGTCATCGCTCCTCCTTCCATCCGTGGATCGGTGCGTTGGCCGCGCCGTACCCCGGCCCGCGGCGGCAAGACGGCTCGCAGGAGCAGTGATCCGATTGGTCCGCCGAGGCGCGGCGTGTTCGTGACTCAGTCCAGATCAGCGGGGTACCGCGCGGCTCATGACCGATCCCGAGACTCGGCTACGGGACGCCGGCCTCCGCGTCACGCCTCAGCGCCTGGCGGTCGTGGCGGTGCTCGACCGGGCGCGCAGCGAGGGCGCGCACCTGGTCGCCGGGGAGGTCGCCGCGCGCAGCCGGGAGATCCTCGGCCGGGTCTCGCCGCAGACCGTCTATGCGTGCCTCGACGCGCTCACCGCGGCCGGGCTGGTGCGCCGGGTCTCGCTGCCCGAGGGGCCGGTGCGCTTCGAGGCCGCCACCGGTCCCGACCACCACCATCTCGTGTGCAGCCGCTGCGATCGGATCGTCAACGTGCCCGGGCCCGCTCCGCGCGCGCCGCAGGAGCTGGTCGAGCGGACCGGCTTCGAGGTCGGGTACGCCGAGACGGTGCACGTCGGCCTGTGCCGGCAGTGCCGTGCGGACAACCGTCCCGAGCGGTCCGGGCCGGCTCGGAGCGGGACGTCAGTTGAGGACGACGATCGCGGCGTTCAGCGCGGTGGCGTAGCCGACCCACAGCAGGTACGGCACCATCAGCCAGCCCGAGCCCCTCGCGCCGCGGCGGAAGAAGACCACGATGGTGGCGGCGATCGCGGCCAGGAGCACGACGATCTCGGCGAGCGCCCAGGTGTAGAGGTCCTCGGCGAAGAAGAGCGGCGTCCACGCAAGGTTGAGGGCGAGCTGCACCGACCACAGCACCAGCGCGAGGTTGCCGGCGTGCTTGCGCCACGCCCACCAGCCGGCGATCGCGATGAGGACGTAGAGGATCGTCCACATCGGGCCGAACAGCCACGACGGCGGCGCGAACCACGGCTGGTCGAGGCTCTTGTAGGTCGCCCGCGACGACGTCGACGCCAGGCCGCCCAGGGCCGAGACGGCCGCGACGGCGACGGCGAAGGGCACCAGGCCGAGCCACGTCGTGGCCTTGTCGAGGGGCCGGTCGGGCCGCCCGGCCGGGGCGTGGTCCTGCGTCGCGGTCGCCATGGAGCCAGTGTGGCAAGCGAGTGGTGAACGCTCGTTGCGCTCGTGCGGGATGCTCGCGCGGCGTCGTCGCGGCATCCACGCGGCATGATGGAGGGGTGAGCACCGCCCGCGCCGCCCTCGACCGCTGGATCGCCTCCGGCGGCCAGTGGGACGTGGTCGCCGAGTCCGGCGACCGGGTGACCGTCGCGCTGTGCACCTGCGACGGCGGCGAGGAGATGGACCGCGTGGTCCTGCTCCGCGACGAGCTGCCCGAGGCTGGGTGAGGGCGGCTCGGGACGGGGACGGGCAGGTGCTCGTCGTACGCGCGCCGGCCGCTGTAACACGTTGATCGCGGCTCTGGCGGCCGGCTGACCGCTGTCACACGTCGTCCGCCCACCTACGCGCCCCGCGACCGCGGATAACCCGCGCTGGGTGCGGCTGGAACAGACGCCAACGGGCGGCAAGAGCCGCGATCAACGTGTTACATGGCGGGCCGGCCGCGCGCCGGCCGCTGTCACACGTCGTTCGCTGACGTACGCGCCACGTGACCGCGGAGAACCCGCGCTGGGTGCGGCTGGAACAGACGCCAACGGGCGGCAAGAGCCGCGATCAACGTGTTACATGGCGCCGCCGCCGACGGCTCCTCGGGCAATCTCCTGCACCGCCGACTGCGCGCCCATAGCCTTGCCCGGTGTCCGGCGGCAGGAGGGTGAGCGAGTGAGCGACGTCCCGCTCCGGCTGCTCGGTCCCCTGGCGGTCCTCGACGCAGCCGGTGAGCCGGTCGACGTCGGCTCGCCCCGGCACCGGGAGACCCTCGCCGCGCTGGCCGTCGACGCCGGTCGCGTGGTGTCCACCGACATGCTGCTCGACCGGGTGTGGGGCGAGAGCGGGCGCGGCGGCACCCTGGCGAACCTGCAGGCCGTGATCTCCCGGTTGCGCGCGCGGCTGCGCGAGGCCGAGGTGCCGGCCGAGATCGTCACGGCGCCGCCCGGCTACCGGCTCGAGGTCGACCTCGCCGCGATCGACGCGCACCGCCTCGCGACCGGCCTCGACCGGGCGCGCGAGGCGCTGGCCGCCGGCGACGCCCCGGCCGCCCGGGAGCACCTGGCCACCGCGCTCGGCTGGTGGCGTGGCGAGCCGCTGGCCGACGTGCCGCAGATGTTCGCCCGGGCCGAGGCGCTGCGCCTCGAGGGCCTGCGGCTGACCGGCGAGGAGCTCGCCGCCGAGGTCGACCTGATGATCGGCGACGCAGCGGCCGCCGTCGTACGCCTCCAGGACCTGGCCGCCCAGCACCCGCTGCGCGAGTCGGTGCGCGGGCAGCTGATGCGCGCGCTCTACCTCGCCGGGCGGCAGGCCGACGCCCTCGAGGAGTACGCCGACCTCCGCGCCCGCCTCGTCGAGGAGCTCGGCGTCGACCCCGGTCCCGCCGTGCAGCAGCTGCACCAGCAGATCCTCGAGCAGGACCCGGCGCTGCGACCGGCGACCCAGCCGGCGCCGGCCGCACCGGCGACCACCCCCGGGCCGCCCGCTGCCGAGCCGCCGCGACCGAGCCGGATCCCTTCCACCGACCTGCTCGGCGAGCTGGTCGGCCGCGACCGCGACGTCGACTACCTCGTCGACCTGCTGCGCGCGCCGACGTCCCGGCTGGTCACCGTCACCGGCGTCGGCGGCTGCGGCAAGACCAGGGTCGCGCTCGCGGTCGCGCACGCCGCTGAGCGGCACTTCGCCGACGGGGTGACCCTGGTGCCGCTGGCGCCGCTGCGCGACCCGTCCGCGGTGATCCCGGCGATCGCGCACGCCGTCGGCGTCGCGGAGGGCGGCGACCCGTTCGCGGCGCTGCTCGACCTGCTGCGCGGGCGCGACCAGCTGCTGCTCCTCGACAACGCCGAGCACCTGCTCGACGCGTGGCCCGAGGTCGCGACCCTCGCGGCGGCCTGCCCGGGACTGCGGGTCCTCGTGACCAGCCGCACCCCGCTGCGGGTGCGCGGCGAGGTGCTCTACCCGCTCACCCCGCTGGACCTGCCGGCGGCCACCCGGCTGTTCGCGACGCGCGCCGCGAGCGTCGCGCCAGGCTCGGCGACCAGCGCGGACGACCCCGACGTCGTCGACCTCTGCCAGCGCCTGGCCGGCATCCCGCTGGCCATCGAGCTCGCGGCGGCCCGGGTCCGGCTGCTCACGCCGGCCGACATCGGCGCCCGGCTGGCGGACGTGATGGCCGCCGAGGGCGCGCGCGACCTCCCGCCGCGGCAGCGCACGATGCGCGCGGCGATCGACTGGAGCTTTGAGCTGCTCTCCCCCACCGAGCAGGCGGTCTTCCCGCGGCTGGCCGTCTTCGTCGGCGGCTTCGACCTCCGCGCCGCCGAGGCGGTGCTGGCCGATGTCCTCGACCGCCGTACTGACGGCAGCACGGACAGCAACCACGGCGGCAGCGCGCTGGCGGTGCTCGAGACCCTCGTCGAGCAGTCCCTCGTCGTCGCCGAGCCGAGCGCCGGCGGCACGCGCTTCCGGCTGCTCGAGCCGGTCGCGCAGTACGCCCTGACCCGGCTCTCACCCGCCGACGAGCGGGTCGCCCGCGACGCACACCTGCGCCACTTCACCGACCTCGCCGCCCACTACGAGCCCTCCTTGCGCGGCCCCGGCACCGTCGACACCCTCGCCGGCATCGAGCGCGAGCACGCCAACCTGGTCGCCGCCGTCGAGTGGTCGCTCGCGTCCGGGCAGGCCGACGCCGGCGGCTGGCTCGGCTGGCACCTGTGGCTGTTCTGGTGGGTCCGCGGCGCGCTGCGCGAGGGGCGCCGCCTGATGGAGGGTGTGCTCGCCGGCGCGCAGGACGACCGCGTGCGGGTCCGTGCCGGCGCGGTCTCCTCGGCGCTGGCTTTCGCCCAGGGCGACCTCGCCTTCGCCCGCGCCGGCTGGGCTGTCGCCTCCGACCTCGCCCGGGCGACCGACGACGTCGAGGGCCTGCCCTACGCGTACGGCGGCATCGGCCTGGTCGCGCTCGCCGAGGACGACCTCGACACCGCGGCGGCGGTGTTCACCGAGACCATCGACCTGACCGTCGTCGCTGGCCTCGGCGGCGAGTGGCTGTGGACGCTGTCGCACGTGTGGCTCGGCACCGTCGAGCTGCTGCGCGGCGACGCCGACCGGGCCGCCGCGCTCGTCGACGCCGCGCTCGACGCGGGCCGGCGCCGCGACGACCCGCTCGCGGTCTACATCGCCCTGTTCACCGCGATCCAGGTGTCCGTGGTCCGCGGCGACTTCACCCGCGCCCGCGCCCAGATCCGCGAGGGCGTCACGCTGAGCATGGACACCGGCGACCACGCCAACCTCGCCTACCTGCTGGAGGCGCTGGCCGTCGTCGAGTCCCTCGACGGCGACGGGGACCTCGCCCGGGTGGGCGTGCTGCGCGGCGCCGCCGCCGAGCTGCGGGCCGGCGCGGGCGGCAACGTCTACGGCTACTACCGGCCCGACGAGGCGCTGATCGAGCAGGCGTCCGCCACCGCGCGCGCGACCCGCGGGCCGTCGTACGACGACGACGTGGCCACGGGCCGGGCGCTCGACGTGGCCGCGATGGCCGCGCTCGCCGACGCCTGAGCGAGCGCCGCCAGGCGGCCCCAAGCACCCGCAAGCCGATCCCAAGGGCACCGCAAGCGCGCGCGGACAAGGTCGTCCCATGACCACCGAACCCGCAGCCTGGCTGCCTGACGACTGGGCCCACCCGACCCGGGTCGCCCTCACCGACCGCCACCACCTCCGGCCGATGGGGCCCGCCGACGTCGACCTCGACCTGCCCGCCGTGCGCGGCTCCCGCGACCGGCTCTGGTCCATCTACGGCCAGGCCTGGGGCTGGCCGCCAGTGCACCTGAGCCGCGAGGCCGACATCGACGACCTCGCCCACCACGCCGCCGAGATCGAGGCCCACGAGTCCTTCCTCTACGGCCTCTTCGACGCCGACGAGACCGCTCTGCTCGGCTGCCTGTACGTCGACCCGCCGGCCAAGGTCGGCGCCGACGCCGACATCTCGTGGTGGGTCGTCGACCCGCTCGTCGGGTCCGACCTCGAGGCCGCGCTCGACGCCTTCGTGCCCCGCTGGATCGCGGCGGAGTGGCCCCTGGCCCGGCCGCGGTACGTCGGCCGCGACCTGTCGTGGGCCGAGTGGCTCGCACTGCCCGACCTCGTCCAGGAGACCGCGTGAGCACGCCCGGGCACCCCCGCCCCCGAACCGTCCGCCTCCCCCGACCCGAGAGGACCACCATGCGCACCCGCACCCGCCGGCTCGCCACGCTCGCCGCGGCGATCCTCACCGCCGGCCTCGTCGCGGCCCCACCGATCACCGGCGCCGCAGCCGCCGCCGAGAGCGAGTGGCAGGACGGCTACTCGCAGTCCGACACGATCATCAACTGCTGGACCGGCACGCCCACCGTCGGCGTCAGCGGCAACACCGGCTGGCGCTCCCCGACCGGCCAGGTGCCGAAGGTCGGCGAGAAGTTCTACCTGCGCGGCTACGTCGCCCTCGTCGGGCTGCCGTGCAGCGACAAGGTCTACACGATCCCCGAGATCCTCCCGCCGCCCGGCCTCGCCTACCCCGAGGAGCCGGTCATCTGGGGCATCAACCAGGTCGACCAGCCGGGCACGCTGACCGACGCCGACCTCGGCATCTGGGACGGCGTCAACGGCGGCATCGCGCTGACCCAGGCCGACGGCGAGCCGTTCGTCCTGCGCCGCGGCCAGATCCTGGAGTTCCAGTTCCCCGTCGTCGCGACCCGTGAGCTCAAGGGCACCGCGACGCAGGCGCCGACCTGCCAGTCCCGCCGCGACGGCACGGCGCCCTGCCCGGTCTCGCAGTCCGGCGACCACCTGCAGGTCGCGTTCACCGTCACCGGCCACGGCAGCGACAAGCAGTACGTCACGCCGTACGTGCCGCTCTTCGCCACGAAGGCCGGCACCGGTGGTGGCGGCGGTGGCGGTGGCGACTCCACCCCGCCGAGCACGTCGCTGTCCGGCGGCCCGGCGAACGGCGCCATCACCACGTCGACCTCGGCGTCGTTCACGCTCGGCTCCTCCGAGGCCGGGTCCAGCTTCGGCTGCAGCCTCGACGGCCGGGACCGCGCCTGCACCGCCGGCAAGCACACGCTGACCGGGCTCACCCCCGGCACCCACGTGTTCCGGGCCAGCGCGACCGACGCGGCCGGCAACACCGACCCGACGGCCGCGACCCGCACCTGGACGGTGCCCGTGCCCGCGCGCTCGCTCAAGCGCTCGGCCGGCTGGAAGCTGGCGTCCGCCCCGGCGGCGTACGGCGGCAAGGTGGCCACGACCTCGCGCCGCGGTGCCTCGCTGACCTACCCGGTGAGGAAGGCGCGCCGCGTCGCACTGGTCGCCAGCGGCGGCAGCACCCACGGCACCGTGCGGGTCTACGCCGGCAAGCGCCTGGTGAAGACGGTCAAGCTCAGGACGGCCCGCACCACCACCAGGCGGGTCATCCCGGTCACCACGTTCGGCTCGGCCTGGTCCGGGACGATCAAGGTCGTCGTGGTCTCCTCCGGGCGTCCGGTCCGGGTCGAGGGCCTCGCCGCCCCGACCCGCTGAGCACCCGCTGACCAGCAGTGATCCCGATCTCCGCGGCGACTGCCGCCGTCGCTTCCGGGCACCCTCGCGTCATGGCTGTCTGCATGGCATGGCTCGGTGACCCGGCGGTCGTCGCGGAGGTCCGCTCGGCACCCGGCCCGTGGCGCGAGATGCACGAGGCCGGGCCGGGCCTCCTCCTGATCGAGGCGACGGACACGCTGTCCCGGGTCTTCCACGAGATCAAGTGGATGATCCCCGACGACTGCCCACTCCTCGTCGCTCCGCTCGACCACCGTCCGAAGGCCCGGGGCGCGGCCGCCGGCACGGTGTCCTGGCTCCGCTCGCGCCTGCCCCTCCCCGACCGGGACTGACCGGCGGCCTGGGGCGAGAAACCCGGTCCCGGCCGGCAACCCGGCGGCCCCGCCGGGCGTACCTCTCTCGACAACCACCCCAGGAGAACAGCCATGACCACTATCCCCCGCCGTGCGCTCCGCGCCGGCCTCGGCGCCACCTGCGGCGCCGCCCTCCTCGCCCTCGCCGCCGCACCGGCCGACGCCGGTGCCCCGACCCGCATCGACGCCGAGTACTGGGGCGCAAGCTGCGTCGCCGACCTCGGCGACGGCCACACCCTCTTCCTCGTCGGCGGCGGCGCCACCGACGGCTCCGAGGGAGGCGTGAGCGCGTTCGTCGAGGACGCCGACGGCGGCCTCGTCGCCCAGGGCGAGGCGACCGAGCTCACGTTCGGCAGCAGCTTCGCCGCGACCGTCCCGCTCGACGACGGCCACACCTTCGCCGTCGCCGCCGACGCCGCGCCCGGAGAGACCACCACGGAGCAGGTCGACGAGCGCGACGGCAACCGGTGGACGAAGGGCACGAGCACCTACACCGAGATGACGCTGTCCGGCACCACGGCGTCGTACGACGGCGCGCCGGTCGAGCTCGCGAGCAACGCGTGCACCGCCGACATCACCGGCTTCCACGTGCGCAGCAACAACCCCGCCGCGCACGTGAGCACCTGGCACGACTTCGGCTCCGACATCTGCGCCGTCCCCGGCCTGCCCGACGGCGAGGTCCGGCTCAGCGGCCAGCTGCCCGACGTCGTGGTCGAGGTGGTCCTCGACCACGGCGAGGCCGGCGCGGAGAAGGCGCAGGGCACGCTGCGCATGCCGAGCGGCCGCGGCACCCTGCACACCGACGTCGTCGACCTGTTCACCGGGGAGACCAGCGCCCGCGCGAGCATCGGCGTCACCCTGCAGCAGGCGGGGACGAAGCAGCGCGAGGTCGGCGTCGAGGAGGGCGCCACGCAGCGGCAGACCGTGACGCCGTACCTCGCCACGATCGACGTGGTGCTCGCCGACGGCCGCCGCGGCACCGCCACCTGCGCCGCCGCCGCGGTCACCACCCAGGTCCGGCTCACGCCCGGGCGCTGAGGGACGAGCCGCCCCGGCTCACCCCATCCGGGTCCACTGCTCCAGGACCACCAGCGTCTTGGTGCTGGAGATCTGGCCCCCGGCCCGCAGCCGGCTGACCACCCGCCGCAGGTCCTCCACCCCGTCGACCCGGACGCGCAGCAGCGCGTCCGGGTCGCCGGCGAGGGTGAGGACCTCCTCGACCTCGGGGATGCCGGCGACGTACTCCATGATCTGCGCGAGGTCGAGGTCGTCGGCGAACTGCAGCTCGGTCACCGCCTCGATCCCGCCGGTGATCCGGCCGTGGTTGATCTGCACGGTGTAGCGCTCGATCACCCCCAGCCGCTCCAGCCGTGCGATGCGTCGCTGGACGGGCGCGACGGTGAGCCCGACGGCCTCCGCGATCTCGCGCAGCGGGCGCCGTGCGTTCTCGCGCAGGAGGTCGAGGATCTCGCGGTCGGTCTGGTCGATGACGGCCGGTTCGCTCACGCAACAGATCGTAGGTCACGCAGTCGATCTGTTGCGCGCCCGTCGTGGCTGACCCCGAGGGCGTTGCCCGTCGTCGCCAAACTGGACGATCATGGTTGTGACCGGGCCCACCCAGGCCGCAGGCTCTGCGCTGACCCGTTCCTCGCGCACAGGAGAGCCGATGACCATCACCGCCCCGCACGCCGACCTCGTCTTCGAGCGCACCGACGAGCTGAGCGCCGCCGGCCACGAGCAGGTGGTCTTCTGCCGCGACGAGGCCAGCGGCCTGCGGGCGATCATCGCGATCCACGACACCCGCCTGGGCCCGGCCCTGGGCGGCACCCGCTTCCACCACTACGCCTCGGAGGCCGAGGCGCTGACCGACGTGCTGCGCCTCTCGCAGGGCATGACCCACAAGGCCGCAGCCGCCGGCCTGCCGCTGGGTGGCGGCAAGGCCGTCATCATCGGCGACCCCGCGACGACGAAGACCCCTGAGCTGCTGGCCGCCTACGGCCGCTTCGTCGACACCCTCGCCGGCCGCTACTTCACCGCCGCCGACGTGGGCACCACCGCCGACGACCTCGACGTCGTCGCGACGCGCACGAAGTACGTCGTCGGCCACAACGGCGGCTCCGGCGACAGCGGCTTCTCCACCGCGTACGGCGTCTTCTGCTCGCTGCGCACCGCCGCCGAGCACCGGTGGGGTCCCGACGGCCTGCGCGGGCGCAGCGTCGGCGTCGAGGGCGTCGGCAAGGTCGGCACCCACCTGGTCCGCCTGCTGCTCGAGGCCGGCGCCCGGGTCACCGTCGCCGACCCCTACGAGCCCGGCGTCACGCGGCTGCGTGCCGCCCATCCGGAGGTCGAGGTCCGTGGCTCGGTCCTCGACGCCCCGGTCGACGTCTACGCCCCGTGCGCGCTGGGCGCGACGCTGACCCCCTCGTCGGTCGACGCCATCCGCGCCAGCGTGGTGTGCGGCGCCGCCAACAACCAGCTCCTGCACTCCTCCGTCGCCGCGCTGCTGCAGCGCCGCGACATCACCTGGGTGCCCGACTTCGTGGCGAACGCCGGCGGCCTGATCCAGGTCGCCAGCGAGATCTGGTCGCGCACCCCCGAGGAGGTGCGTGCGGAGATCGGCGCGATCGCCACCACCGTCGAGGCCATCCTCACCCGCGCCGCGGCCGAGGGCCGCACCACCAGCGACGTCGCCGCCGACATCGTCGCGGAGCGGCTGGCCGCCGCCCCGTCCGTCCCCGAGAGCACCCCGGAGGTGCGCGCATGACCGAGCTCCTCGACCGCCCCGGCACCCCGGCAGAGCCGGCTGCGCCGTACGACCTGGACGACCGGTTCCGCCACGACGCGCCGCCGGTGCTGCTCACCGGCGTGCAGGCCATCGCCCGCCTGCTCGTCGAGCACCGCGCGCTCGACCGCCGCCGCGGCCTGCACACCGCGACCTTCGTGTCCGGCTACCAGGGCAGCCCGCTCGGCGGCCTCGACAAGATGCTGTCGGGGATGAAGGACGTCCTCGACGAGAACGACATCCGCTTCGTACCGGGCCTCAACGAGGAGCTCGCCGCCACCGCCGTGTGGGGCAGCCAGATCGACCTGCCGGCCGCCAGCTCGAAGTTCGACGGCGTCACCGGCTTCTGGTACGGCAAGGGCCCCGGCGTCGACCGCGCGACGGACGCCCTGCGCCACGCCAACATGTACGGCGTCAACCGCCGCGGCGGTGCCGTGCTGCTCGTCGGCGACGACCCGGCGTCGAAGTCGTCGACCGTCCCGGCCGTCAGCGAGCGCTCGCTCGCTGCGCTCGGCATCCCGGTGCTCTTCCCGCGCAACGCCACCGAGATCGTCACCCTCGGCCTGCACGCGGTCGAGATGTCGCGCAACACCGGCTGCGTCGTCGCACTGAAGATCGTCGCCGACGTCGCCGACGGCGCGTGGGTCGTCGACGGCGCCGACCTCGGCGTCGACCCCGTCATGCCGACCATCGACTGGAACGGCAACCCCTATGCCTACACGCAGAGCCCGATCGTGCTGCGCCCGGCGATGATCGTCGGCGCCGAGGCCGAGCTGGTCGGCCCGCGCACCGCGCTCGTGCACGAGTACTCCGCCCGCAACGGCCTGTCCGTCACCGAGGTCGACGCCCCCGGCGCCCGCACCGGCCTGGTCGCCTCCGGCAGCTGCTTCGACTCGCTGCGCCAGGCGCTCACGGACCTCGGGGTCTCCGACGAGGACCTCGCCGCCGCCGGGATCCGCGTGCTCCGGCTCGGCATGATGAGCCCGGTCGAGCCCGAGGCGGTGCACCGCTTCGCCGAGGGCCTCGACGAGGTCATCGTGGTCGAGGACAAGACCTCCTTCATCGAGACCCAGGTCCGCGACCTGCTCTACGGCACGCCGGGCGCGCCGCGGATCCTCGGCAAGAAGGACGCGAACGGCAACCTGCTCATCCCCGCGGACGGCGAGCTCACCTCGGGCCGCCTGCTCGCGCCGCTGCGCCACCTGCTGCAGGACCGGCTGNCCAGCCGCTCGGCGTACTTCTGCTCCGGCTGCCCGCACAACCGCTCGACCGTCCTGCCCGAGGGCTCGCTCGGTGGCGGCGGCATCGGCTGCCACGCGATGGTCACCATCTCCGACCGCCCCTCCAGCGCGGTCACCGGCGTCACCCAGATGGGCGGCGAGGGTGCGCAGTGGATCGGCCAGGCCTGGTTCACCGAGGCCGAGCACATGTTCCAGAACGTCGGGGACGGCACCTTCTTCCACTCCGCGCAGCTGGCCGTGCAGGCCTGCATCGCCGCGGGGGTGAACATCACCTACAAGATCCTCTACAACGACGTCGTCGCCATGACCGGCGCGCAGGACGCCGAGGGCGCGCTGCGGGTGCCGGCGCTGACCCACAAGCTGCACACCGAGGGCGTCAAGCAGATCATCGTCGTCGCCGACGAGCCCGAGCGGCACAAGAAGCGCGACCTGGCCCCCGGCACGCTGCTGTGGCACCGCGACCGCCTCGACGAGGCGCAGCGGATGCTGCGCGACATCCCCGGCGTCACCGTGCTGATCTACGACCAGCACTGCGCCGCGGACGCGCGCCGCCAGCGCAAGCGGGGCACGCTCCCGACGCGCACCAAGCGGGTCGTCATCAACGAGGCGGTCTGCGAGGGCTGCGGCGACTGCGGCCGCAAGTCCAACTGCCTCTCGGTGCAGCCCGTCGACACGGAGTACGGCCGCAAGACGCGGATCGACCAGACCTCCTGCAACACCGACTACAGCTGCCTGGACGGCGACTGCCCGTCGTTCGTGACCGTCGAGACGGCGCCGGTCACGCGCCGGGCGAAGCGGGCGGCCCGCAAGGCCGCCGCGGCGAAGGCTGCCGGTGCGGCGAAGTCCGGCAGGTCCGGCGGCAAGAAGTCGTACCCGACCCCGCCGAGCGTCGACCCGAGCGTCGCCGAGGACCGGGTGGACCACACCCAGAACGTCTTCATGGTCGGCATCGGCGGCACGGGCATCGTGACCGTCAACCAGGTGCTCGCCACGGCCGCCCTGCGCGCCGGGTACGCCGTGGAGTCGCTCGACCAGACCGGCCTCAGCCAGAAGGCGGGCCCGGTCGTGGGCCACCTGCGCTTCGCCGCCGACGACCTCGAGCCGGCCAACCGGCTCACGCCCGGCTCGGCGGACTGCTTCCTGGGCTTCGACCTGCTCACCCTCGCCGAGGACCGCAACCTGCAGTTCGGCAGCTCCGCGTGGACCCGCACGGTCGTCTCCACCAGCCGCACCCCCACCGGTGCGATGGTCGAGGACCCGTCGGTGCAGCACCCGGACGAGGCGGGCCTGCTCGAGCGGGTGCGCACGGTGAGTGCCGAGATGTTCGACTTCGACGCCCTCGAGGCGGCGGAGCGGATCTTCGGCAACACGACCGCCGCGAACTTCCTGCTCGTCGGTGCGGCGTACCAGACCGGCGCGCTGCGCCTGCCGGCCGCCGCGATCGAGGAGGCCATCGGGATCAACGGCACCGCCGTCGCCGCCAACGTCGCCGCGTTCCGCTGGGGCCGCGTCGCCGTGACCGACCCGGCCGCGTTCCGCGCCGCGGGCTCGCGCCCAGCACCGGCGCGCGAGCGCCACGTCCCGGCGTCCGTCGCCGCGTCCGGCCTGGAGGGCGAGGTGCGCCGCCTCGTCGAGCTGCGCGCCGCCGACCTGGTCGACTACCAGGACGAGAAGCTCGCCGATTCCTACGTCGCGCTGGTCGCCGAGGTGGCCCGCGCCGAGCAGGCCGCCGGCACCGGCACCCGGTTCACCGAGGCCGTCGCGCGCAACCTCTTCAAGCTCACGGCCTACAAGGACGAGTACGAGGTGGCCCGCCTGCTGACCGACCCGGCGTTCCTCGCCGAGACCGGCGGCGCCTTCCCCGGCGGCACGATCGCCTTCCAGCTGCACCCGCCGGCGCTGCGCGCGATGGGCCGCACGAAGAAGATCTCCTTCGGCCCGAAGTCGCACGGCTCGCTGCGGGCGCTCGCGAGGATGAAGAAGCTGCGCGGCACCGCCGCCGACCCGTTCGGCCGCGCCCACGTGCGCAAGGTCGAGCGGGAGCTGCGCGACCACTACCGCGCGACGGTCACCGGCCTGGCCCGTGAGCTGGGCACCGGCGACTACGAGCGCGCGGTGCGCATCGCCGAGCTGCCGGACATGGTCCGCGGCTACGAGGAGGTCAAGCTCCGCAACGTCGAGGGGTACGTCGCGGCGCTGGTCGAGCTGGGCGTCACCCCGCCCGCAGTCTGACCGCAGTCTGACCGCACGGCGGCCGGGTGGGCGGCCGGTGCTTGGATGGGATCCATGCACCTGCCGCTCCCCGCCGCCCGTCTGGTGGTCCGCCGGCTCCCCCCGCCGGGCCCCCGCCCCCCGGGCCCGCCCGCCCGCCAGCGCCAGGTGATCAACGCGCTGATGCGGGTCGCGATCCTCCCGAAGGGCACCCGCACCGAGGCTGCCCACCTCGCCGGCGTACCGGCCGAGCGGATCAGCCCTCCCGGCAGCCGCCCGGACCGGGTGCTGCTCTACCTGCACGGCGGCGCCTACCTCATCGGGTCGCCGACCACCCACCGCGCCGCGGCCGCGCACCTGGCCGACGCGGCCGGTGCCGTCGCCTACGTCCTCGACTACCGGCTCGCTCCGGAGAACCCCTACCCCGCCGCGGTCGAGGACGCCCTCGCCGCCTACCAGGGCCTGCTGGAGAGCGGCTTCTCCGCCGAGCACGTCGTCGTCGCCGGCGACTCCGCCGGTGGCGGCCTCGCCCTCGCGCTCGCCCTGCGCCTGCGCGAGGTCGGCATCCCCGCCCCGGCCGCGCTCGGCCTCATCTCGCCGTGGGTGGACCTGTCGCTCGCCGGCCTCGACACCACCGTCGACGACCCGCTGCTCAGCCGCGGCTGGCTCGAGCTCGGCGCCGCCTCCTACGCGCCCGGCGGCACCGACCTGCCCGAGGTCTCCCCGCTGCGCGCCGACCTCGCCGGCCTCCCCCCGCTCTTCGTGCAGGCCGCGAGCGACGAGATGTTCCGCTTCGACGTGGAGCGCTTCGTCGACGCCGCCCGCGCCGCCGGGGTCGACGTCACCTACGCCCTCCTCGAGGGCCACTGGCACGTCAGCCACCTGTTCGCCGGCATGGTCAGCGAGGCCACCGACGTGGTCCGCCAGCTCGGCGGCTGGCTGCGCGGGGCGCTGGGCTGAGCTACTCGCCCCGCCAGACCGGGTCGCGGCGCCCGAAGAAGGCGTTGATCCCCTCGCCGAGGTCCTTAGACGCCATCAGCCGGCCCAGCGCGGCGTCGCTCGCCGCCCAGTCGTCGGCCTCCTCGCCGTTGATCTCCCGGTTCGCGATCGCCAGCGACTCGCGCACGGCGAGCGGGGCGTTCCCGCAGATCGTGGCGGCCACGCCGAGGGCGACGTCGAGGGCCAGGCCGGGCTCGACGAGCCGGTTGACCAGGCCCAGCCGCTCGGCCCGCTCGGCGTCGACCGGCTCCCCGGTCAGGAGCATCTCGCGCGCGACGTTGGCGGGCAGGACCCGCGGGGCACGGAACACGCCGCCGAAGCCGGCGAGCAGGCCCCGTCGTACCTCCGGGAGGCCGAAGGTCGCCGTGCGCGAGGCGACGACCATGTCGCAGCACAGCACCAGCTCGAAGCCACCGCCGAGCGCGTAGCCCTCCACCGCGGCGATCAACGGCTTGGGCCGCACCCGCGACATGATCCCGGCGATCCCGCCGCGCTCGGTCGGCTCCCCCGCCCCCTCCGCCAGGTCGGCGCCGGCGGAGAACAGCCGCGGCCCGCCGGTCAGCACGCCGCACCACAGCTCGTCGTCGTCCTCGAGCAGGTTGAGCGCCTCGTCGAGGCCGCGGGTGACGGCAGGGTTGATGGCGTTCCGCTTCGCCGGCCGGTCCAGCCCGATGACCAGGGTCCGCTCGTGGCGGATGGTGCGGACGGCGATCTCGCTCTCGGCCTCGCTCACCCGCCACAACCTAGCCGCCCGCCGCTGCTAGCACCGCCCACCCCTCCTGTCCACCCCTGTGCGGTAGTCCCGGGTCAAAAGCACCTTTCGACGGCGTGTCGCGGTGCTCTTGACCCGGGACTACCCCAGCTACGGACCAGCAACGGACCAGGTAGGGCGGGTCAGCGGGCGCGGAGCAGCGGGGCGAGGTAGCGGCGGGCGACCTCGCCCATGGCCGCGTCGTCGTCGAGGTCGAGCTGGTGGCTGGGGGTGAGCAGGAAGGAGGTGGTGAGGCGGACCATCACCTCGGCGACGACGTCGACGTCGACAGACTCGTCCACGTTGCCGGCGGCCTGCTCGCGGCCCAGCTGGCCGGCGACGAACTGCGAGACGAGGGCGAGGGTGCGGCCGGTGCGCCCGAGCATCGGCACCAGGGCCTGCGGCTCGGCGGCCATGAGGTGCCCGATCAGCGGGTTGGTGCGGATCGCGCGCAGCGAGCTGACGAAGCCCAGCACGACCCGCTCCTCCGCGGTGCGCGCGGGGGCGATGTCGACGAGGAACCGGTCGAGGTAGCGGCGGAACTCCCGCAGCACCACCTGCTCGACGAGGGCTTCCTTGGAGCTCACCCGGCGGTAGACGGTGATCCGGGACAACCCCGCGGCGCGGGCGACCTCCTCCATCGTGGTGCGCTGGATGCCGCGGCGGCAGAACAGCTCGTGCGCCGCGTCGAGCAGCGCGGCGTTGGCCTCGTCCCCCGCGGCCGGGCCGTCGGCCTCCGCCAGGGCGCGTGCGAGCAAGGACTCGCCCGTACCGGTCGTTGCTGCCTCCACGACGCCTCCCGCGCTGGTCTCGACTGTCCCCACATTCTCACCCCGGACTGCGCGGTCCGGCGTCCCCGACCTGTGGGGTGATCACGCGGGCGGTCGGTCGACGAGGGCGACCAGCCGCTGGGGCGCCTGCAGGCAGTAGGAGTCGGTCAGGAGCTCGGCGAGCTCCTCCCAGTCGGTGTCGCCGTCGAGCAGCATCCCGACCATGTTGCCGCCCCACTCGCCGCGGAAGTACGGCGGACCGAGGTGCTCGAACGCCAGCACCTCGTCCGGCTCGGCGCGGAAGGTGATCCGGAACAGCTGGTCCTCGCCGCCGAAGACGTGCGCCACCGTGGCCGTGCGCGCGACGCGCCAGCGCACGCCGACCCAGGCGTCCTCCTCGTGGCACTCGGGCATCCGGGCGAAGATCGCCCGCAGCCGGGCGAGCACCTCGCCGGGGACGTCGGGACGGTCGGAGCGGGCCACGGCAGCAACCTCCCACACCCCGCCGACACCGGCCCAGCCCCATCCGGCGGCGCTGTCAACAGATTCTTGACAAACCGCCATGCGTCAAGAAAACCTTGACACATGACACCTCGGGACGACGCACCCGGCTCCGCCGCCTCCCCCTCGACGATCGCGCTCGTCGTCATCGGCATCGCACTCACCACGACCGCCAACGACCTCGACGGGTTCGCGCGCGGCCTGCTCCAGGGCGCGGGCATCGCCCTGATCCTCGCCGGAGCAGCGGTGCTCGGCGCCCACCTCCGGCGCGACCGAAGGGACAAGGGCAAGGGCAAGGGCACGGGCAAGGGCGAGGGCACGGGCAAGGGCAACGGCACCGGTGACGGCATGTGGCTGCCGAGCCGGGACGAGGACCCGTCGTGAGCGACCTCGTCGACACCATCGGCCGCGCGATCCTCGCCGGCGTCGACGCCGAGGACCAGCTCGCCGTCGTACGACGTGCGGCGGAGGCCGACCGCGCGACCCACGACCTGCTCCAGCAGGCCGTCACCGCGGCCCGCGCCGGCGGCCACAGCTGGGCCGCGATCGGGAGCACCCTGGGCCTGACCCGGCAGGCCGCGCAGCAGCGCTTCGGCCGCGACGACGCGGGCGACGACACGGGCGACAACAGCAATGTCCCGGACGGCCCGGAGGAGCGCTGGCTGGGCCCGGTCACCGCCTTCGACGAGATGGCCGAGCTCGAGATCGCCGGCCGGCTCGGCTGGCACACCGTCGGCGCCGGCCTCCTGCGGCACCGGATGGTCCGCACCGCCACGCAGTGGGAGCACAAGCGGGTGCTGTGGACCGGCTCGCTGGCGCGCTACGAGCGCGACGGCTGGCAGGTGGGCTGCCGCGCGCTGCCGTGGGTCTACCTCGTGCGCGACACCGGCGAACCCGCCCAGCAGCCGGCCCGCTGATCCGCCCGCTGATCCGCCCGACGAGCCGGGCGGACCACGCGGCTCAGGCCTGGAGCGCCCCGACCTCCTCGCGGTCGCCCTGGAAGTAGCTGTCGAGCAGCCACTGCGCGCGGCGACCGCCCCAGCGCCACAGCCGCTCCTCGCCACCGGGCAGGTGGCGCAGCACGCGGTAGCGCAAGGTGTTGAGGGCGACGATGTAGCCGTGCGCCCACGGTGGGCGCATCGGCAGCCCGAGCTCGCGCATGCTCTCCGGGCCGAGGAAGACGGTGAGCATCGAGAGCAGCCGCTCGCGCTCGTAGCGGGCCCGCACGCCCTGCAGCGCCGCCGGCCAGCCCGGGTAGTGCCGCTCGGCCTGCGCGGCGACGACGGCCTGCGCCAGCTGCGGCCCGGCCTCGGTGATCGGCCCCTGCGCGAGCAGCACGTGGTAGTCGATGCGGTGCCGCTCCCACTCGTCGTCGACGAGGAAGTCCTCGTCCACCCCCATCAGCCAGCCGACGTACTTCCACAGGTGCATGAGGGCCCGCGACTCGCGGCGGCTGAACGGCACGCCGAGGGCGCGGGCGCCGATCAGCAGCACGCCGTCGAACAGGCCGAGGGTGGAGGCCTGGTCGGCCTGGTTGATCGGCAAGCCCCAGGCGTCGGTGTCCCAGCGGCCCTCGAAGGCGTGGTTGACCAGCGCGTGCATCAGCCGCACGTGGACCGTCAACCGCCAGCCCTCGCCCGTGACGGGGAGCAGCGCGCCGGGATCGGTGAGCGACGAGCCCCACTTCTGGGTCTCGCCGAGGCGGCGCAAGGTCTGCCCGCCGGTCAGCCCGCCGGTCGCGACGAGCAGGTCGGTCGGGCCGCCGAAGCGGTAGCCGCCGACGAGGGAGAGCTGCAGCAGCACGTCCTGGGCGTTCTGGCCGAGGCGGCGGAAGACGCGGGCGCCCTCCTCGACGAGGTCGCGGTCGAGCCAGGCGGGCTCGGCCTGGACCTCGGCGAAGAAGGCGGCGAGTGCCGGCGGCGCGTCAGCGACGGCCTCGACGCCGTGCGTGAGGGCCTGCCGGAACTGCGCCATCTCGACCTTGCCGGTCGCGCCTGCTCGCAACCGGATCGCGTCCGCGAGCCGGGCCCCGAGCTCGTCACGCTCCGTCATCGCCCGCCCGATCCGGTCCATCAGGGCCTCGTCGACCTGCCTGACCCGCGCGAACAGCTGCAGCGGCCGACCGAGGCGACGGCCGCGCGCCTCGGCGGCGCGGAAGCGTGCAGGGTACGACGGCCCGTCGGTCGTGTCGCGGGTGGCGGCGAGGTCGGCGGTCATGCCATGATCGTGACGCGAGTCATCGCTCGCGTTCAACTCGCGATCCACGACGGAGGCGCCGGTGCGCAAGGCCCCGAAGCAGGCCCGCTCGCGCGAGATGGTCGAGCGCATCGTGGCTGCCGGCCGGCAGGTCCTCGTCGAGCACGGCTACGACGCCTTCAGCACCAACCGGGTCGCGGCCGCCGCCGGGGTCAGCCCCGGCTCGGTCTACCAGTACTTCCCCGACAAGGGCGCCATCCTCGACGTGGTGCTCGACCGCTACTGGGCCGAGGTCGCCGACCAGGTCGCCGCGTCGCTCGCCGACCGGATCGGCGAGACCGGGCCGGGGATGGTGCGGGCGACCGCCGACGCGCTGGTCGGTGCGCTCGAGGCCGACCCCGTCGCGCTGCAGGTCCTCGCCGAGGAGCTGCCCCTCGGGCGCAACCGCGACCGCCGCGCCGACCTCGAGCGACGGGTCCGCGACATGGTCGCGATCTACCTCGCCGCACGCCCGGACGCCTCGCAGCGGCCGGACCCGGCCGTGGCCGCGTGGGTGGTGGTGCTGGCGCTGGAGAACCTCGCCCTGCGCTGGGTGCTCGACCAGCCCGCCGCGGTCACCCGCGAGGCGCTGCTCGACGAGGTGGTCGCCCTGGTCGGCGGCTACCTCACCACCTGACCGGCTCCTGCCGGGCCGGCGGGGTCAGGCCGGGGTCAGGCCGGGATCAGGCCGGGATCAGGCCGGGATCAGGCGTCGTCCGCGGAGGAGTCCGACCCGGCGTCGGAGTCGACCGGGTCGCCGTAGACGCCCTGGTCCTTGGCGCGCTGCGCGGTGCGCAGGCTGCGGGTCAGGGCGAAGCCGATGACCGCCACGGCGACGATCAGGCCCAGGAAGATCCAGAACGCCGTCCAGCCCGCGACGACGTCCTCGTCGGCCGGCGCCTTCTCCTCGGCGAGGACGAGCGCGTTGACCACGGAGGCAGCGAGGGCGTGCATGGGTCCAGTGTCGCAGGCGCCGGGATCAGGCGTCGGGGGTGACCCCCGCGAACAGGTCGTCCTCGGGCACCGTGGACGGCACGTGGCTGGTGACCAGCTCGTAGTCCTCCGTCGGCCAGACCTCGGCTTGCAGCTCGCGTGGCACCGCGAACCAGAAGCCGTCGGGGTCGATCTGCGTCGCGTGGGCGAGCAGTGCCTGGTCACGCACGCCGAAGTACTCCGCGCACGGCACCTTCGTGGTGATCCGGGCGTCCCACTCCGGCTCCGGCTTCCACTCCCTGAGCCGCTCCTCCCACGGCGACTCCAGGCCGTGGGCGAGCATCGCGTCGTGCAGCGCCTGCATCCGCGGGCGGTTGAACGAGTGGTGGTAGTAGAGCTTGAGCGGCTGCCACGGCTCCCCCGCGTCCGGGAAGCGCTCGGGGTCGCCCGCCGCTTCGAAGGCCGCGACGCTCACCTCGTGGCAGCGGATGTGGTCGGGGTGCGGGTAGCCGCCCCGCTCGTCGTACGTCGTCATCACGTGCGGGCGGAACTCGCGCACCAGCCGCACCAGCCGCTCGGTCGCCTCCTCCAGCGGCACCAGGCCGAAGCAGCCCTCGGGCAGCGGCGGCTTGGGGTCGCCGTCCGGCCAGCCGGAGTCGACGAAGCCCAGCCACGCCTGGTGGATCCCCAGGATGTCGCGGGCGCGCTCCATCTCCTGGCGGCGCACCTCGGTGATGTTCTCGAGGATGTCCGGGCGGTCCATCTTGGGGTTGAGGATCGAGCCCCGCTCACCGCCGGTGCAGGTCACGACGAGCACCTCGGCGCCCTCGGCGACGTACCGCGCCGTGGAGGCCGCGCCCTTGCTCGACTCGTCGTCGGGGTGGGCGTGGACGTGCATCAGTCGCAGGCCGGTGCGGTCCACGGCCGGGACGTGGGAGGAGGGCATGCCGCCCATCGTAGAAAAAACCATCGTGGGACGATGAACCGGTGAGCACGAGCCACGATTCCCTCGCCGACCGGTACGGCGAGCCGCCTACCGGTCGCCGGGCTGTCGCGCTCGCCGTCGCGGGTCTCGTGGTCGTCGTCCTGGCCGGCCTGCTGGCCTGGATCACCTTCTTCCACGCCGACCCCACGATCTCCTCGCAGGAGATCGGCCACGAGGTCGTCGACGACCACCACGCGACCATCCGGGTGCGCATCGAGGCCGACGACGACATCGAGGACCCGGAGTGCACGCTGCGGGCGATCTCGCACGACAAGGCGGTCGTCGGGGAGGACACCTTCGCGCCGGACCTGTCCCAGGGACCGGTGCACCGCTTCGAGGTCCGCACCGAGCGTCGGGCCACCACCGTCGAGTGGCTCGGGTGCCGGGCCGAGGGCCAGCCCCGCTACCGCTAGCCTCGGCGCCGGCACCGCCGCACGGGCCCGGGGACGACGTGGCCCCGCCTGTGGATGTGTGCGTTCAAGTCGGTCGCTGACCGCCGAGCCGGTAAACTAGAACGTTCATGTACCCGAACGGGTATGCGACGAGCAGCACAGGAGTTCACTCATGTCTCAGACCGACCAGTCCGGTGCCACCAACACCGTCTGGCTGACCCAGGACGCCTACGACAAGCTCCGGGCGGAGCTGGAGCACCTCAAGGGTCCCCGCCGCGCCGAGATCGTCGCGGAGATCAGTGCTGCACGCGACGAGGGCGACCTCAAGGAGAACGGCGGCTACCACGCCGCCCGCGAGGAGCAGGCCAAGAACGAGGCGCGCATCCTCCAGCTGGAGGACATGCTGCGCCGCGCCGAGATCGGCGAGACGCCTCCAGACGACGGCGTCGTCGAGCCCGGCATGGTGGTGACCTACAAGTTCGAGGGCGATGACGACGACGAGGCGGAGTCCTTCCTCCTCGGCGCCCGCGAGATCGAGCCCGACGGCCTCACCGTCTACTCGCCGCAGTCGCCGCTGGGCCAGGCCATCAACGGCCGCACCAAGGGCGAGACCGTCAGCTACGAGGTCAACGGCAAGACCCAGACGGTGATCATCCTCGACGCCAAGCCGTACGTCGGCTGACGCGCCGGCCGGTCATGCCGGCCGGCCCGCCGACTGCTCCGAGCCGTCCGTCCCCCCGGGGTCGGGCGGCTCGGCCGTTCCCGGGGGTGCGCCCGCGGGTTCCTGCTCGGGCATCTCGGCGAGCTCGGCGAGGTGGAGCACCACCGCGTTCGCGGCGGCGGCGATCGGCACCGCGACCAGCGCCCCGGCGATGCCCGCGACCAGCACACCGCAGGCGATCGCGAGGATGACCGCGAGCGGGTGCACCGAGACCCAGCGGCCGAGCAGGAAGGGCTGCAGGAAGTGGCCCTCGACCTGCTGGACGCCGACGACGACCGCGATCATCAGCAGCGCGTCGACCGGTCCCTGGTCGACGAGGGCGACGAGCACGGCGACGCTGCCGGCGATGGTGGCACCGATCATCGGCACGAACGCCCCGAGGAAGACCAGCACGCCGATCGCGAGCACGAACGGCACCCCGAGCGCCGCGGCGCCGATCATGATGCCGATGGCGTCGACGAGGGCGACCACGACCGTGGCCCGGACGAACTGGACCAGCGAGATCCACGCGACGCGGCCCGAGCTGTCCACGCGCACCCGCGCCGCGCGCGGCGCGAGCCGCACCAGCCACGACCAGATCCGCTCGCCGTCGGCGAGGAAGAAGTAGGTCGCGAACAGCGAGATGAAGAACCCGGCGAGCACGTGGCCGACCGCGGCGCCGACCGACCCGACCTGGCTGAGCACCGCGCCGTCCTTGGAGCGCTCGGTGATCAGGTCCTGGACGCTCTTGATGTAGTCGTTGATCTGCGAGTCGCTGGCCTGGACCGGCCCCTCCTGCAGCCAGTCGCGGRCCTCCTGCMGCCCGTCGACCACGCCGTCGGCGAGGTCCTGCGCCCCGTCCGCCACCTGGTTGCCGGCGAAGGTCAGCAGCGAGCCGACGACCACGAACCCGAGGACCACGATGAGCAGCGCGGCGATCCCGCGCGCCAGGCCCAGGCGGACCAGGCCCTGCACGAAGGGGGCCGCCAGCGCGCTGATCAGCAGCGCGACCGCGATCGGCACGGTGACCACGGCGAAGTAGCCGACCAGCCACAGCAGCACGTAGCCCGCGCCGGCGATGAGCAGCAGCCGCCACGCCCATCCGGCCGCGAGGTCGAGGCCGTAGGGCACCTCGGCGCGACGCAGGTTCGACGGACCCGCGATGATCGCCGGCACCTCGTGCCGGCGTCCCTCGCGCTCCTCCCGGGCGAGGGTCCACTGGTGGATGAACCGCCGGAGCAGCCGCTCCTCCTGCACGCCCTCGTCCGGACCGAGCGGCGGCTCGTCGTCGGCGACGACCTGCTGCGCGGCGTCGCGGGCCTCCTCGGAGACCCGCTGGTCCTGCCCGGCGTCCTCAGCGGCGTCGGGCTCGGAAGTGCCGTCGTTCGGGCCGTCCTGCGGGCCGTCGGTGCTCACACCGCGACCCTAGACGACCGCTGGTACGACGACCGGTGGTCGCGATGCGCCGCTAGGAGGTCGCGCCGAGCGCTCGCTCCAGGTCGGCGAGCAGGTCCTCGGGGGTCTCGATGCCGACGCTGAGGCGGACCAGGTCGGCGGGCACCTCGAGGTCGGTGCCGGCGACGCTGGCGTGGGTCATCCGGCCCGGGTGCTCGATCAGCGACTCCACACCACCCAGCGACTCCCCGAGGGTGAACACCTTCGTGGCCGCGCAGATCGCGAGCGCCTGCTCCTCGCCGCCGCGCACGCGGAAGGACACCATGCCGCCGTAGCGGCGCATCTGCCGCGACGCGACCTCGTGCCCCGGGTGCTCGGCCAGGCCGGGGTAGATCACCTGGGCGACGGCCGGGTGGCCGGCGAGGAACTCCACGACCCGCTCGGCGTTGTCGCTGTGCCGCTCCATCCGCAGCGCCAGCGTCTTGAGTCCCCGCAGCACCAGCCAGGAGTCGAAGGGACCGGCGACGCCGCCGATCGAGTTCTGGTGGAAGCCGATCGTCTCGGCGAGCTCGTCGTCGTCGACGACGAGCGCTCCCCCGACCACGTCGGAGTGCCCGCCGGCGTACTTGGTCGTCGAGTGCACGACCACGTCGGCGCCCAGCGCCAGCGGCTGCTGGAGGTACGACGACGCGAAGGTGTTGTCGACGACGAGGCGTGCCCCGGCGTCGTGGGCGACGGCGGCCAGGGCCTCGATGTCGCCGATCGACAGCAGCGGGTTGGTCGGCGTCTCGAGCCACACCAGCTTCGTCTCGCCCGGGCGGATCGCGGCGCGCACGGCGTCGGGGTCGTTGACCGGCGCCGGGCTGTGGGCCAGGCCCCAGTTCGTCGCGACCTTGTCGAAGAGTCGGAAGGTGCCGCCGTAGGCGTCGTTCGGCAGCACCACGTGGTCGCCGGGCCGGCACAGCGCCCGCAGCAGCGTGTCCTCGGCGGCGAGGCCGGAGGCGAACGCGAAACCGTGTGCCCCGCCCTCGAGCGCCGCCAGGGTCGACTCCAGCGCGGTGCGCGTCGGGTTGGCCGACCGGCTGTACTCATAGCCGTTGCGCAGCCCGCCGACGCCGTCCTGGGCGTAGGTCGAGGTCGCGTAGATGGGTGGGATCACCGCGCCGGTGGTCGGGTCGGGCGCGTAGCCGGCGTGGATGGCCCGGGTCTCGAAGCCCGCCCCGTCGAGGTGGTCGGTGTGCGCCTGGGTGTGGTTGTCGCTCACCCTGCGAGCGTAGCGAGGGGGCCGGCGGGGCCTCGGCACACGGTCGGCCGCCCGGCTGCGCGACCGGCGCCCCAGCGGCGTGCGCGTGACAACGCGAGCAGTCGCTCGTTTCCGGGATGTGACCCGCATCACCCGCGCCCTCGCCACCGTCGCCGCGAGCGCCCTCGCCGCCGCCGTGCTCGCCCTGCCCGCCGCACCGGCCTCGGCGGGTGACTACGACGGCGACCCGGACCCACTGCGTGGCCTGCTGCTGCCCCCGATCGACGGCCTCGTGGCCCTCCTGGCGCCGTTGCCGATCCCGGCGACGCCGCACCCGGGCGACGTGTGCGTCAGCGGCGGCGACGAGTGCATCGACGAGGTCGTCGTGCGGATGGAGGAGCGCCTCGACCGGCTGGTCGGGACCTGCTCGCACAGCGCGGTGTTCTCGCTGGCCTACCTGCGGGTGACCGAGAACGTCCGCGACGCCGTCCGCTCCGGCTTCTTCGAGGACCGGGCGTGGCTCAACCGCGTGGACGCGGTGTTCGCCGAGATGTACTTCGACACCACCTCCCGCTGGGAGGCCGGCCAGCGCACCGGTCTGCCGAAGGCGTGGCAGATCGCGCTGAAGGCCGAGGACGACCGCGCGGTGAGCGGCCTGGGCAACTTCCTGCTCGCGATGAACGCCCACATCAACTGGGACTTCCCGCACGTGCTCGCCGAGGTCGGCCTGACCGGGCCGGACGGCAGCCACAAGGCCGACCACAACCGCTACAACGACCGCCTCGACAGCCTCTACGTCCCGGTCTTCACCGAGATGGCCGCCCGCTTCGACCCGACCTTCGACGACATCGACCTCGGGACCCTCGACGACATCGGCGTCGGCGTGGTCATGCGCGGGTGGCGCGAGATGGTCTGGCGGCACGCGGAGGCCCTGACGCTCGCCCGCACACCCGCGGCCCGCAGGCTCGTGCAGAAGGAGATCGAGCTCTACTCCGCGCTGCAGGCCCAGCTGATCCGCAGCGTGTTCACCGCCCGGCCGGCGAAGCGCGACGCCTGGTGCGCCGAGCACGGCGCCGCGCAGCCCGGGTGAGCCGATCCGGGCGACGGGCACGGCTTGCGCGACGGGCGACAATGGAGGCATGTTCACCCGCCGCAAGACCGAGATGGTCGACCCCGCCGAGGCCCTGCCCGGCCGCAGCGCGCCCGCGTTCGCCCTGCCGACGCTGCACGAGGTCCTGCACACGCCGCTGGTCACCGACGAGGTCCCGGACGGCATGGAGGTCGCGGTCTTCGGGCTCGGCTGCTTCTGGGGCGCCGAGGAGATCTACTGGCAGCTCCCCGGCGTCTGGTCGACGTCGGTCGGCTACGCCGGCGGCACGACCCCGCACCCGACGTACGAGGAGGTCTGCAGCGGGCGCACCGGCCACACCGAGGCCGTGCGCATCGTCTTCGACCCGACGAAGGTCTCCTACGCCGACCTGGTGAGGAAGTTCTTCGAGGTCCACGACCCGACCCAGGGCATGCGCCAGGGCAACGACGTCGGCACCCAGTACCGCTCGGCGATCTACTTCACCACCCCCGAGCAGGAGGCCACGGCCCGCGAGCTCACCCGGGTGTACGGCGAGGAGATCGCCCGTCGCGGCTACGGCGAGATCACCACCGAGATCGAGCCGGCCGGTGCGTACTACTACGCCGAGCCGCACCACCAGCAGTACCTCCACAAGGTGCCGCACGGCTACCGCTGCCACGCCAACACCGGCGTTCCGTTCCCGGAGGCCTGAGCGCGGGACCGGCCCACTGCCGGGACCGGTACTCAGGAACCCGCACGGCCGGGGTTGAGTAGTCCGACTCAGGCCGGGCCGGTGCCCTGCGGGCGAGGCTTCTCGGCATGACGAACATCAAGACGACCTACGCCTTCTACGTGCAGTCCGCCATCTCGTTCGCCGCCGCCCTGCTGTTCATGGTCGGCGGCATCTACTTCCTGCCGGTCGACGGCTGGATCCGCGCTTTCCTCTGCCTGGGCGCGCTGTTCCTCGTGAACTCGACCTTCGCGCTCGCCAAGTGCGTGCGCGACCAGCAGGAGCAGCGGGCCGGCGAGGTCCGGGTCGAGGCCTACCGCTGACCGGCACACCCTCACCCGTCGACCTCCACCGGACCCGCTGCACCACGCTCGCTCAGTCACCTTCACGTCACCTTCGCCCCGTCGACACCGCGAGGCCCAGAGACACCGCCGGCGTCAGCCGGCGAGCACCTCGCGGGCGTCGACGGCGGCGTGCTTGTCCTCGATCACGTCGGCCAGCTTCGCGACCTCGTCGTCGCTGAGGTCGACACCGGCCTCCGTCGCCCCCTTGCGCAGCTCCTCGGCCACGGTGCCCTCGGTGGCGCCGTCCTGCCACGAGGTGACGCGGTCGACGACGGCCTGGATCGCTTCGAATCGGTTCTCATCAGCCATGGCGGGGTGGTACCCGGCGCCCCCGCCGGCAGTCGGCGCCCTCAGGCGACCGTCCCGACCACGTCGACGCACAGGTGCACGTCGGCGGTGGACC
The DNA here is from genome assembly GCF_007829375.1 of Nocardioides sp. J9. Classification (NCBI taxonomy): domain Bacteria; kingdom Bacillati; phylum Actinomycetota; class Actinomycetes; order Propionibacteriales; family Nocardioidaceae; genus Nocardioides; species Nocardioides sp. J9. The sequence continues at coordinate 71,045 of NZ_VLJQ01000024.1, forward strand.
GCACCGCGATCCCGCCGTCCGCCGAGAACGGCACCACCACCGAGTGCGCCCGGGCCACGTCCTCCCTCGGGAAGAACAGGGTCTCCGGCGCCGCACCGCACCTCCCGCGGGAAAGGCACGCAGGACCCCCGCCCGGGCGCCCCGGAGCGCGGTGAGGTTGACGATGACCCCGGCGGTGAACGGGGTGATGACGCTGTCGGGCAGCGCGATGGTGCGGGTCCGGCCCGCCCTGAGGATGCCTCCCGCCCCGGCGTCCTGGGTGTCGTGCACCCGGCGGGGAGCCGGGAGCAGCGCCGTCTCGAGGCAGCCGCCGCTGAACCCGAACCGGGCACCGGTGACCTGCACCGTGCCGTCGACCGGGGTGTGGAGCCGGAGGCACGGCTTCGTCCCGCCGGGGTAGGGCCCCTGCTCGTCCTCCGGCAGCTCGAGCCGGACCGCCCCGAGGGCGCTCCCGGGTGGGATCGTCAGGGCGCCGAGGACCCGGTCGGTGCCGTCGCCGTAGCCCCGGTGGGAGGACCACAGGCGCACGGTCGCGGAGACGTCGTGGGGCGAGGTGTTGTGGGCGTACAGCTCGACCTCGCGGAGGCGGGCACCGGCCGGTGCGTCGACCATCGCCCACAGCCCGGACCCGCTGCCGCCGACGTGCCGCCTCGCGCTGGGTCCCTCTGGCGAGAAGTCCCACTCCCCACGCAGCGGTAGGTGTAGCCCCGCACGGGCGGGGAGGCGATGCCCGGGGCGGTCACCGGGGTGCGGTGGGCCGGGTGGACGAGCCTGGCCTCGGCGGCGGGTCCGGCCGCAGGTCCGGCGAGAGGTACGGCGACGGGGTTGGCGACGGGGCCGGCAACGGAGCCGGCAGCAGGCTCGTCCGCGGACCGGACCCCGGCGGTGGCAGGGTGGGCGGCGCCGGTCCCCGGTGCGCCACCGGCGAGCAGGGCCCCGAAGCCGAAGAGTCCGCGGCGCGCCGGCCCGGAGGAGACCTCGGTCGGGGAGGCGGGCAGCTCGGTGGTCATCGGAACTCCTTTCGCGGCCTCCGTTCTAGCCACCGCGCCCGCCGCCCGCAGACGTTTCGGTGAACCTTTGCCAAGTTCTGGCGCCCGGCGCCTTGCCGGGCGCTGCCAGACTGGCGGCATGGCCGACCTTCCCCGCAAGGCGGCGGCTCGCACCGCTCGCCTCGCCGCGCTCCCCCTCGGGTACGCCGGCCGCACCGCCGTCGGTTTCGGTCGCCGCCTCGGCGGCGCCCCGGCCGAGGCGGTGATGAGCGAGATCCAGCAGCGCACCGCCGAGCAGCTGTTCCGCACGCTGGGCGAGCTCAAGGGCGGCGCGATGAAGTTCGGCCAGGCGCTGTCGGTGCTGGAGTCGGCGCTGCCGGAGGAGATGGCGGCGCCGTACCGCGAGCACCTGACGAAGCTGCAGGACTCCGCACCGCCGATGCCCACCCAGACCGTGCGCGACATCCTCGCCGAGGACCTCGGCGACGACTGGCGCGACCGCCTGACCTGGCTCGACGGCGCGCCCACCGCAGCGGCGTCGATCGGGCAGGTCCACGAGGGCCGCTGGCACGACGGGCGCCGGGTCGCGGTGAAGGTGCAGTACCCCGACGCCGGCGCGGCGCTGATGGCCGACCTGCGCACCCTGGCCCGCGCCGCCCGCGCGATCGGGCCGCTGGTGCCGGGCGTCGACATGAAGCCGCTGGTCGAGGAGGTCCAGGCGCGGGCGCGCGAGGAGCTCGACTACGAGCTCGAGGCCCAGGCCCAGCGCGAGTTCGCCGCCGCCTTCCGCGACGACCCTCTGATCGTGGTCCCGGACGTGGTCGCGGTCGGGCCACGGGTGCTGGTCACCGAGTGGCTGGACTCGGCCGGCTCGCTGGCGACGGTGATCGCCGACGGCAGCCAGGCCGAGCGCGACCACTACGGCGAGGTGTTCACCCGCTTCCTCTTCTCCGGTCCCGCACGCACCGGGCTGCTGCACGCCGACCCGCACCCCGGGAACTTCCGGGTCATCCCCGAGGCGGACGGCTCGCCGGGCCGGATGGGCGTGCTCGACTACGGCGCCGTGGCCCGGCTCCCCCAGCGCGGCCTGCCCGAGCCGATGGGGCGGCTGATCACGCTCTGCGCGGCCGGTGACGGGGACGGGTTGATCGAGGCGCTGCGCTCGGAGGGCTTCCTCAAGGAGCGGATCCGGATCGAGCCGGAGCTGCTGATGGACTACCTCTCCCCGTTCGTCGAGCCCACCCTCGTCGAGCGGTTCCGGTTCAGCCGGGAGTGGATGCGCGAGCAGTTCCAGCGGATCAACAACCCGAGGGACCCGGCCTACACGGTGAGCATCAAGCTCAACCTGCCACCGTCGTACGTGCTCATCCACCGCACCTGGCTGGGCGGCGTCGGCGTGCTGAGCCAGCTCGAGGCGGAGGCGCCGTTCCGCGCGCTCATGGAGGAGTTCCTCCCGGGGTTCACCCCGGGTCCGCGTCCGTGAGGCAGTAGGTCCGCCCCACGGGGTCGGTGAGCACGGTCCAGTGCGAGTGGACCGCGAGCACCCGCGCCCCGAGGGCGAGGTGGCGCTCGGTCTCCGCCGCACGGTCCGTGGTGCCCCAGTCGAGGTGGGCGCGCAGCGGTCCGTCCTCCTCGTCGAGGCGCTGGAGCAGCAGGCCGAGCGGCTGGCCGTCCGGCGGCAGGAGGAAGCGGAAGTGGGCGGCGATCGAGGACTGGTGCTCGCGCCAGCCGGTCAGCGTGCGCCAGAACGCCAGCTCCGCGTCGTACGACGCCCGCGGGACGTCGATGGCGACCTGGTCGACCCGCGCGGCGGACCCGCCGGGGTGCACCGTCGCGGACGGGCGGACCGAGGCCGGGCTGTCGACGAAGCAGAAGACGAGCCCGCCGGGCGAGGCCAGCACGACGTGGCCGCGGTCGACCAGCTCCACGGCGCCGGCGACCACGGCGGCGTCCGCGGCCGCCCGCGGGTCGGCGACGTGCAGGTCGAGGTGGACGCGGTCCGGTCCGGACTGCAGCCGCTGCACCCGCAGGAAGGCGTCGCCGTCGGGTGGGAGCAGGGTCGCGAACTCCTCGTGCTCCCCGCGCGGCGGCGAGAGGGCGTAGCCGGTGGCGCCCTGCCAGAACCCCACGCCGTGCTGGTGGTGCTCGGGGGCACTGTCGAGGAAGGCGGTGACCCAACGGGGGTGGGACCGCGTGGTCATCCGCCCACCGGTGCGCAGTCGTGGCCGCAGCCGTCGGGCGGCACCGGGCCGTCCGCGTGGGCGGCCGGGCGGTGCAGGACGGCGCCGGTGGCGGTGACCACGACGTCGTCACCGTCGACGCGGGCGGTGCCGTCGACGAGCAGGGTGTAGCCGTGCCGCTCGCGGGGCGGCAGCACGACGGTCACCGCGTCGTTGGCGTCGAGGTTGCGCAGCGTGCCCCGACCGGGGCCTGCGATCCGCAGCGTCCCGTCCTCGCCCGCGACGGGGTCGACGGTCACGACCTTCACCCGCGGCGCGTCACCGGTCGTGGTGGTCAGCAGGTAGCCGCTCTCGAAGTCGGCGAGGGCCCGGTGCAGGTCGGCGGGGTCGACGGGGATGCTCACCCTCCCGAGCCTAGGGAGACTCGGCGCGGCTCACCAGAGGCCGAGCACACCGCCGCCGATCCGGACCACGAAGGCTCCGACCACGACGATGAAGAACGCGCGGACGAAACCGGTGCCGCGGGCCACGGCGGTACGGGCGCCGAGGTGGCCGCCGACGAGGTTGCACGCACCCATCACCAGCCCGACGTCCCACAGGACGGCGCCGGTGGGGATGAACAGGAGCAGCGCGCCGAGGTTGGTGGCGAAGTTGGCGAGCCGCGCCTTCGCGCTGGCCTGGAGGAAGTCGTAGCCCATCAGGCCGACCAGGGCGAAGACGAAGAAGCTGCCGGTGCCGGGACCGAGCACGCCGTCGTACAGGCCGATGGCGAAGCCTACGACCATCGCCGCGGCGAGGTGCCGGTGGCCGGCGAAGCGGAGCTCGGCCTCCTCCCCCAGCCGCGGGCGCAGCACCACGTAGGCGCCGACCACGACGAGCGCGACCAGCACGATCGGCTCGAACGCCTCGCGCGGTATGCGGGACGCCGCGAGCGCGCCGGTGAAGGCCCCGGCGAGCGCGAGCAGCATCAACGGGCCGAACGTGCGGGGGTCCGGACGGATCCGGCGGTAGTAGGTGACCGAGGCGGCTGCGGTGCCGCAGATGGACGCGACCTTGTTGGTGGCCAGCACCTGCACCGGGCTGGCGCCGGGCAGCCCGACCAGCAGGGCCGGCAGCTGAACCAGTCCCCCGCCCCCGACGACGGCGTCGACGAAGCCGGCGGTGAGGGCGGCGAGGGCGAGCAGCGCCAGCACGCCCGGGGCGAGGTCGGACACCGGGCCGACACTACGGGCCGGCCGGGTCGTCCTCCCACGTGACGTCCTCGCGCTCGCGCTCGCCGAACTCCCGGGCGACGTCGTGGCCGGTGTCGACGCAGTCGGGGTTGCCGACGCCCACCTGCACCGCCGCGCCTCCCTCGACCCGCACCTGCACCTGCCCGCGCGTGCCGAGCACGATCGAGGGGTTCCCCGGACGCTCGACGCTCCAGCCCTCCTCCTCGAGCACGCGAGCGGCGGCGTCGACCGCCGGCCCCGCGCCGAGCGGGCTCGGCCCGAAGCGCAGGTGGTCGTCGACCTTCACGCCGTGGTAGGCGAAGGACTCGCCGCAGGCCCGGAACCGGCGGGTGCCGGCCTCGAGCTCGAGGTCCAGCGCGTCCGCGATGGCGCGCACGACACCGTGGGCCGCGTCGACCTCCGCCTCCAGCCCGGCGACCCGGGCCTCCTCGTCGCCGGCACCGCCGCCCCCGCCCCCACCGTCGCCGTCACCGTCGCCGCCGCAACCCGCGACCGCAGCCGCGAGCGCGAGCACGGAGGTGGTCACCCCGAGAAACCGCTTCACCTTCGTGATCGTGCCCATGCCGTCCGTCCTCACTCCTCTGCGCTTCCTGCCCACCTCGTCGTCACCGCCCCGGCCGGAACAGGTCCGGCAGGCCCATCAGGCCCTCGCCGAGGCCCTCCACGGAGTCGCGGACGCCGGTGACGAGGTCCTCGCCCACGCCCCACACCCACTCCCCGCCGCTGGTCAGGCTCGAGCCGACCAGCAGCTCGTCGAGGGCCTGGTAGCCGCCGGGGTGGCGGCCCTCGACCAGGTCCGGGTCGCGGCCGGTGACGATGTCGGTGATGTTGTCGAGCGACTCGTCCTGGAAGTACGACGAGTGGTTGTCCAGCAGGTCCTGCACGCGGTAGGACCCGGCGTCGACCTCGAAGCGGTGCCCGCCGTACGCCGCCTGGGCCGGGTCGTGGCCGAGCGGGCCGGGCAGGGTGCCTGAGGAGCCGAGCAGCGTGATCGGGTCGTGGTCGGCCGAGCCGACCCAGACCTCGGCGCCGGTCAGCGCGTCGGCCGTGCTGGTCGGGGAGCCCGGGCTGCCGAGCAGCACCAGCTGGTCGACCGGTGCGCCGTCGAGCGCGGCGTGCGCCGACGTGGTGGCGCCGTAGCTGTGCCCGACCAGCGAGAGGTGTGCGGGCGCGCCGGCGTCGCTGGCGCGCAGGCCGTCGAGGTAGTCGGCGAGGTCCCGACCGCCCTCCGCCGCCTCGCCGGGCGTCACGACGCTGGCGAGGTCCCAGACCTCCGCGGGCGAGACGCCGTCGATGCTGGGGGCGTCGTAGTCGAGCCAGAAGCCGACGGCGGCCGAGCCCCGGTCGTGGGCCGCGTCGTAGAGGGCGTCGACGTTGTTGATCGTCGAGTCGAGGTTGCCGGTCTCCGACAGCGTGCCGGGCACGTAGACCGACACGTGGTCGGCGTGGTCGGGGTCGCCGAGGAAGAGTGCGACGCCGCCGTCGCCGGTGTGCTCGTCGGGCTGGTACTGGGTCAGCCGCGCCAGGGGTTCGCCGGTCAGCGGGTCGAGCTGCTCCCGGTAGTCGTCGAGGACGTCCTGGACGGCCTCGGCGTTGGCGAGCCGGTCGCGCTCGGCGGCGGTGAGCGGCTCCCCCTTGTCCTGCCGGGCGGTGAGCTCGTCGACGTCGGCGCCGACCGCGGCCCGGTTGGCGGCGTCGCGGGCGTCGGCCGGGACTCCGCCGAGGTTGCCGATGAGGGCGGGGTACGCCGCGACGAGGGCGGCCCGCTCCGCCGCCGTCAGGCTGCGCCACCACGCCGCCACCCTGGCGGGGACCCGCCCTGCGGGCATGCCCGCCAGCACGGCGGCAGGGTCGACCCGTCCCGGGTCGCCGGCGGCACCACGGCCCTCGCGCACGGTGTCGACCGCGGCGAGCGCGGCGACGAGGTCGGCCTCCGCCTCGTCGTACCGCACAGCCCAGTCCGCGATGTCGGCCCGCAACCGCGCGGCGCGCGCCTGCAGCCGCTCGGCGCGGCGCTGGAGCTCGGGGGCGTCGGCCTCGGTCGCTGCCTGGACCGCGATGCGCAGGTCGTCGATCGCCGCGTTGGTCCCGGTGCGGTCGCCGTCGAGCGTCAGCCACCGGGTGTGGAGGGCGACCAGGCGGTCCTCGAAGCGACTGGTCGCCAGCACGGCCTGCTCGAGCGCAGCCTCGGAGGTGTCCAGGCGCCGGGCGAAGCGGGTGAGCGCGTGCTCGGACGCCTCGGCAGCGTCGCCCTGGAAGGCGTCCGCCGAGGCCCGGTAGGCCCAGTCCTGGACGTCGTTGACGTTGACCAGCGCGGCGCGCAGGTCGGTCGCGAGGTCCGCCGCACCGGCAGGCAGCGAGGTCATCACCGGTAGCGGAGGGACCTGGGCCGGGATCGTGACGGTGGCCATCTCACGACTCCTGGATCGGTGCGGCGTGGTAGGTCCACGGCAGCAGCGAGCGGAGCCGCGCGGCCTCCGCCGTGTCGCTGGCGCCGAGGTCTCCGTCGAGGTCGACGAACGCGAGGGCGTTGGCCGAGGCCTGGCGCGACAGCACCGCCACCTCGCCGGACCACACCTCGAGGAAGGTCGCGACGGCCGCGGTGACGGTGGCGGACAGCTTCGCCGGCGCGACGCCGTCGAGGCGGGAGACGCTGCCGGACAGCTGGTCGTGGGCGTCGTCCCAGGCGTCGCGCGCCCGGGACAGGACGCCGGGCGGGACGTCGAGGGTCACAGCCACGACCGCACCTCCTCCCGCACCCTCGCCCGCTCCTCACGCCCCACGGGCAGGACGGGGCCGGCGAGGGTGAGCACGGTCGCGCCGGGGCCGGCCTCGCCCCGCAGCTCCGCGGCGGGCCCCCGGGCGGCCAGGACGGCGACCTCACCGCGGCTCGAGGGCCGCAGCAGCCAGCCGTCGCCCCCCAGCCGGCCGGCGACCGAGCGCAGCACCGCGGTCCCGCGCTCGAGGCCGGTCCCGGGCAACGCCTTCTGCACGACCAGGGCGTGCCCGCCGGGCCGGCCGCGCCAGGCGACGGAGGGCGGGTCGTCCGCGCCGGCCGCAGCGACGACCGGGGCGATCGCGCGCCAGGCGTCGGCGAGCGCGCGAGCCACCTCGTCGAGCACCGGGCCGGGGATGCCGCGAGCCCCGGCGGCCCTGTCGGCCCCGTCGCCCCGGTCGCCCCCGGCGGCCCCGGCGGCGCCCGGTGGCGGGAGCAGGACGAGGTCGACGTCGGGGTGCCGCTGCCGCACCGCCGACCAGAAGGGGTCGTCGTCGACCGCACGGGGGTCGACCCGTCGAAGGAGCCCGAGACCGTCCATGGGTGCTGGCTGCCCGCGTGGCGTGGGCCACAAACCCGGGCTGCGGGTCGTCCACAGCCACCGGGGCCGGGCGTCAGCCCACCCAGAACCCCCGGGAGCCGAACCAGTCGCCGTAGCTGCCCGGTCCGCCCGTCCCCGGCTGGCCGCCGCGGCGCGAGCCCAGGTAGGACCCGACGACCGCGGCGCCGAGGTCGCCCGCCTCCGGCGCGATCACCGAACCGTCGACGCGACGCGCCATGGACTCGATGAAGCGGGCCAGGCCGGGGTCCTCTCCGAGCCGGAAGAAGGTCGTGTGCGCGCCGAGACGCCGGGCGTTGTCGAGCTCGCGGACGGCGAGGGCGATGGTCAGCGGGTGCGGCGGGTAGTTGAAGTAGACCTCGCCGCTCGACTCCAGGTGCGACGTCGGCTCGCCGTCGGTGACGATCAGCAGCACCGGCTGCGCGTTCGGGTGCTTGCGGAAGTGCCGGTTGGCGAGCAGCAGCGCGTGGTGGAGGTTCGTCCCCTTGGCCCAGCGCGCGTCGAGAGCGGTCAGCTCCTCGATCCGCATGGTCTGCGCGTGCCGGCCGAAGCCGATCAGCTCGAGGCTGTCGCCACGGAAGCGGGTCCCGATGAGTGTGTGCAGGGCGAGCGCCGTCTGCTTCATCGGCACCCAGCGGCCGTCCATCGCCATCGAGAAGGAGGTGTCGACGCACAGCGCGACCGCGGCCTGGGTGCGGGCCTCGGTCTCGGCCACCTCGACGTCGTCGATGGACAGCAGGGGCCCGCCGGGCTCACCGGCACGGCGCAGCACCCCGTTGAGCATGGTCCGCGGCAGGTCCCAGGGCTCGGTGTCGCCGAACGCCCAGGGCCGGGTGGCGCCGGACAGGTCGCCGGCGGCCCCGGCCTGGCGCAGGTCGCGTTGCCCCTGGCGGCCCGACATCTTCTCGGCGACGTCGCGCAGCAGCGCCCTGCCGAGCTGGCGCATCGCCTTGGGGGTCAGCCGCAGCTCGCCGTCGAAGCCGCGCTCCATCGCGCCGGACTCGCGCAGGGCCTTCTCCAGCTCCTGCAGCTTGCGGGCGTCGACCGCGGCCTCGTTGCCGAGCTGCCGGGCGAGCTTGTCGAGGTCGACGTCGTCGAGCCGCGCCCCGCCGTACGACTGGGAGAGCTGGTCGGCGAGCGCGTCGAGGTCGGCGAGGTCCTGCAGCACGCCGGTCCCGTCGCCCAGACCCAGGCCCTGCTCGCCCTCGCCGAACTGCTCCGAGCCGGTCCAGTCCTCCCCGGGCCGCAGGGACTGCAGGTTGGCGTCGAGCCGGCCGAGCTGCTCCATCAGCGCGGGCGATCCGAAGGCCTGGGCGGAGAGCTCCATGAGCTCGCGACGCTGCTCCTCGGTCATCGAGTTGAGCATCCGCTGGGCAGCGGCGGCGCGCTGCGCCATGGCGTCGATCAGCTCGTCGACGTCCTGGGGGTTCTCCGGGAAGTGCTGCCCGTGCTTGTCCATGAACTCCTGGAAGTCCTCGGGGGTGTCCTCCCCGCGGGCGTGCTTCTCGAGGAGCTCGTTGAGGTCGGCGAGCATCTCGCTGATCGCCTGCCGATCGGCGTCCGTGGCGTTCTCGAGCGCCTGCTTCATGCCGGCGAAGCGCTGGTCGAGCAGCTCGCGGCCGAGCAGGTCCTTGATCTGCTCGTAGGCCTCGCGCGCCTCGCGCGACTGCCAGTCGTAGTCGCCCAGCTCGGTGACCGCCGCCGCCGGAGAGTCGGGCAGGTTCTGCATCCGCATCTCGCGGAAGGCGCGGTCGGCGTCGTCCATCATCGCGTCGCGGGCCAGCTGCTTGCGCTCCTCGAGGACGGCCTTCTCGAGCAGCTCGCGGACCTCGGCGAGGGTGCCGTCGAGGTTGTGCCGCTGCAGCAGCTCGCGCCGCCGCTCGGCGACCCGGCGGGCGAGGTCGTCGAGGCCGGCCTGGTCCTGGCCCCCGCGGCGCAGGAACTCGCGCATCGCCCGCTCCGGGCTGTAGCCGGCCATGACGTCCTGGCCGATGGCGTCGAGCGCCTCGGCGATGTCGACCGGCGGGGCGAGCGGGTCGCCGCCGTCGTACCTGCGGTAGCGGCTCATGGCTCGACCCTCCTCACGGCGGCGCCGGCGCGCAGCGCACGGGGGACCTCGGCGACCTCGTCGACGACCGCCAGCAGCTGGTCCACTGCCTCCGCCGATGCCTCGGAGTCGACGACGACGGAGTAGCTGATGCCGGTCGAGGCCCACGCCTGGTCGAAGCCGCCGTCGGCACTCACCGCGACCCCCTCCACGGGGATCCCCAGCTCCCGTGCCTCGCGGTGGACGTCGTTGAGCACGCACAGGGCCACCGAGAGGTGGAGGGCCTGTGCCCCGTTGGTCACCGGCCCGGCGAGCACGCCCTCGGGCGACCAGGCGTGCGGGAGCTCCACCCCGGGGCCCTCCCCGCGGAGGGTGCCCGAGGCCGCGCGGACCCCGAACGCAGCGTCAGCCATAGACCGTCTCGGAACCGTCGCTGTCCTTGCCGATGCGGCGGGCGAGGTACAGGCCCTCGAGGGCCAGCTCGATCGCTGCGGCACGCTCGCCGTCGTTGCGGCCGCCGCCGGGGCCGTTGACCCGCTCGCAGGCGGCGTCGTAGAGGTCGGACTCGCCCAGCACCGGCAGGCCCGCGAGGACGTCGCGAGCGGTCACGGAGGCACCGGTGGTGATCGTGGCGCCGTCCTCGACGGCGGCGACGAGGAGGGCGAAGTCGAGGCCGCGGAACTTCTCGCGCACCACCTCGGCGGTCGCGGTGCGGAGCAGGTGGGTGAGGATCTCGGCCTCGCGGCCCTCCTCGCCGGACTCGAACTCGATCTTGCCGCCGAGCACGTCGACGGCCGTCTCGAGGTCGACGACGCGGGCCACCGCCCGCTCCTCCCCGTGGATCGTCGCCCGGCGGAGCGCGGCCGCGGCGATCGTCTCGGCGCCGGCGATCGCGAACCGGGCGGACACGCCGGAGCGCTGGTCGACGGCGCTGGACTCGCGCAGGTTGCGGGTGAACCGGGCGAGGACCTCGACCAGGAAGTCCGGCACGTCCACGTGCTCGGGCAGCAGGTCGGCCTCCTGCCGGACCACCGCGACCTCGGCCTCGAGGGCCCGCGGGTAGTGGGTGCGGATCTCGGCGCCGAAGCGGTCCTTGAGCGGGGTGATGATCCGGCCGCGGTTCGTGTAGTCCTCGGGGTTGGCGGAGGCGACGACGAAGACGTCGAGCGGCAGGCGCAGGACGTAGCCGCGGATCTGGATGTCGCGCTCCTCCATCACGTTGAGCATCGCGACCTGGATCCGCTCGGCGAGGTCAGGGAGCTCGTTGATGGCGACGATGCCGCGGTGCGAGCGCGGGACGAGCCCGAAGTGGATGGTCTCCGGGTCGCCGAGCGAGCGGCCTTCGGCGACCTTCATCGGGTCGACGTCACCGATCAGGTCGGCGACCGAGGTGTCCGGCGTCGCCAGCTTCTCGGCGTACCGCTCGTCGCGGTGGCGCCACGCCACCGGGAGGTCGTCGCCGAGCTCGGCCGCGCGGCGCCGCGAGGCCACCGTGATCGGCTCGTAGGGGTGCTCGCCGAGCTCGGAGCCGTCGATGACGGGGGTCCACTCGTCGAGGAGGCCGACCAGGGTGCGCAGCAGCCGGGTCTTGCCCTGGCCGCGCTCGCCGAGCAGGACGACGTCGTGGCCGGCGATGATCGCGCGCTCGAGCTGGGGGATGACGGTGTCCTCGAGGCCGTGCAGGCCCGGCCACGGGTCCTCGCCACGGGCGAGCAGGTCGAGGAGGTTGGTGCGGAGCTCGGCCCGCAGCGACTTCTGCTGGTGGCCGGAGGCGCGCAGGGCGCCGAGGGTGGAGATGCCAGGAGCGGACGTGGTCACCGTCTCACGCTACTGCGGACGCACAACGGCCGTCGCTAGTCTTCGCTCGTGGCGATCGTCCTGGGGGTGCTCTGCCTGCTGCTCGTCGGCGTGGTCGTCGCCTTCGCCCGCGACCGCGGGCGCCTGCAGCGGCAGCTGGCCGACGCCCGGGCCCACATCGGCCAGCTCGAGGCCGACCTCGACGCGGCGCTCCGGCCGCCCCCGCCGTCCACGTCGGCCGACCGCGCCGTGCGTCGGGTCATCCGGGCCGCGAGCCGGGTGCGTGAGCGCGGGATCACCGGGCTGGTGCAGAGCACCATCGAGGACCTGCAGACCTGGGCGAGCGACGACGAGCGCGCCGACATCGTCAACATGGCCGCCTCCGACGGCACGGTCACCTTGTTCTTCTCCGACATCGAGGACTCGACCCGCCTCAACGACCGGCTCGGCGACGGCACGTTCGTGAAGGTGCTGGCCGCGCACGACCGGGTGCTGCGCGCCCAGATCGAGAAGTACCGCGGGCAGGTGGTCAAGACCGCCGGGGACGGTTTCATGGTGGCCTTCCGCGACGCAGAGGCGGCGTGCCGTGCGGCGCTGGGGATCCAGCGCGACCTGCGGCGCGACGTCACCCTGCGCCGGCACGGTCCGATCCTGGTCCGGATCGGCATCCACACCGGGCAGGTGGTCGCCCGCGACGGTGACTACTTCGGGCGCAACGTCGCGATGGCGGCCCGGGTCGCCGACCTCGCGCACGGTGGCGAGGTGCTCGCCAGCGACGCGGTCCGCGACGCCCTGGACGAGGACGCCGCGGTGGAGCTGGCCGAGCGGGAGCCCGTCGAGCTCAAGGGCCTGGCTGGCGAGCACGTGGTCTGGGAGGTCCTCCCGCCGCAGTGAGCCGCGACTCCTCCCGGACGTGGTCCCCGACCGGGGCCGCGGCCGCGGAGGCCGTGGCCGCGGAGGCCGTGGTCGCGGGCCGGTCGCCGGTGGGAGGTACGACGGGAGCGGGTTCGGGCGCCCGACGGTCGCGGGAGCGTCGTACGACCCGACCGACGAGCTCCACCACCAGGTAGGCGGTGACCACGCAGGCGCCCCCGGCGACGACGTCGAGGACGAAGTGGTTGGCGGTGGCGAGGACGGCGAACACCTGCAGGGTCGGGTACGCGACCGCCGCGACCCGCCACCAGGTGCGGCCCAGCCCCCACATCTGCACCGCGCACCACAGCGACCAGCCGAAGTGCAGCGAGGGCATCGCGGCGAACTGGTTCGTGGCGTCGCCCAGGCCGCGCGGGGCCGAGGCGGCACTCCCCCACCAGCCGTACTCGGAGAAGTGCGCCATCACGTCGACGGTGCCGAGCTCGGGCATCAGCCGCGGGGGTGCGGTCGGCAGCAGGGCGTAGCCGACGAGCGCGATCGCCGAGGCGAGCACGAGCGCCCAGTAGCCGCGCCAGTAGTGCCAGCCCCCGTGGCGCCGGGACACGAGGAGCACCAGTGGGGTCATCGCGTAGTGCATGAGGGCGTAGAAGTAGCAGGTCGCCACGGCGAGGGCCGGCAGGCCGAGGATCCACTCGTTGAGCGGGAGCTCGACCAGCGAGAAGAGGTCACCCTCGATCCGCAGGACCCCGCGGGCGTGGCCGAACGCGGCGGCCGGGTCGTCGCCCCACACCGCGCGGATCGCGTTGTAGGCGGTGAAGAGAGCCACCAGCACGCCCATCTCGACCAGCCAGGACCAGCCGCCGCCCAGGGGCAGCGGACGACGCGCAGTGGTGCGACTGGTCGTCACAGTGACCTCCTGCCCGGTGCGCCGGGAGCGGGTTCGTGCTCCCGCAAGTTACCCGGACCCCCGGCTGGGATCGACGGATTTCTGGTGCGCGCGGACCAGCGGCGAGCCCCTCACGACCCTGCTCGCAGGCTCCGTCAGACGGCCAGCAGGACCGAGGAACCGTGGCCGAAGAGGCCCTGGTTGGCGGTGATGCCGACCTTTGCACCCTCGACCTGCCGACCGGTCGCCTGGCCGCGCAGCTGCCAGGTGAGCTCGCAGACCTGCGCGATCGCCTGGGCCGGGACGGCCTCGCCGAAGCACGCCAGCCCACCCGACGGGTTGACCGGGATCCGGCCACCGATCGTGGTGTCGCCGGAACGGAGCAGGACCTCGGCCTCGCCCCGCTTGCACAGCTGCAGGTCCTCGATCCAGTCCAGCTCGAGGGCGGTGGAAAGGTCGTAGACCTCGGCGACGTCGACGTCCTCGGGGCCGATGCCGGCCTCCTCGTACGCCGCCTGCCCGATCGCCTCCTTGAAGGTGCGCTCCGGGGCGCCGACCGCAGCGGACGAGTCGGTCGCGAGCAGCGGCATGTCGATGACGGTGTTCGGGAAGGTCGGGGTCACCGTCGAGACGGCGGCGACGCGGACCGGGTTGGCGATGCCGTGCTTGCGGGCGTACTCCGTGCTGCACAGCACCACCGCGGCGGCGCCGTCGGAGGTCGCGCAGATGTCGAGCAGGTGCAGCGGGTCGGAGACCACCGCGGAGGACAGCACGTCCTGGACGCTGACCTCCTTGCGGTAGCGCGCGTTCGGGTTGGCCAGGCCGTGGCGGGCGTTCTTGACCTTGACCTGCGCGAAGTCCTCGCTGGTCGCGCCGTAGAGGTCCATGCGCCGGCGGGCGTAGAGGGCGAAGTAGGCAGGGTTGGTCATGCCCAGCAGCCGGAAGCGCAGCCAGTCGGGGTCGTTCCAGCGCTCACCCGCGTTGGGGGCGAGGAAGCCCTTGGGCGTGGTGTCGGCACCGACGACGAGGGCGACCTCGCACAGGCCGGCGAGGATGCGTGCCCGGGCCGTGTCGATGGCCTGGGCACCCGTGGCGCAGGCGGCGTACGACGTCGCGATCCGCGCGCCGTTCCACCCGAGTGCCTGGGCGAAGGTCGACCCGGCGACGTAGCCGGCGTAGCCGTTGCGGACCGTCTCCCCGCCCACGACGAGGTCGACGTCGGTCCACGGGATGCCGGCGTCGGCCAGCGCGGCCCGGGCCGCGTGCACGCCGTACTCGGTGAAGTTGCGGCCCCACTTGCCCCAGGGGTGCATGCCGACCCCGGCGATCGCGACCCCGCTCATCGGGCCTCCTCCGTCGTGTCGGTGACCGGCTTCCACCGGTAGATCGTGCGCTCGCCGGTCTCGTCGACGTGGAGGACCTCCACGACCAGCTCGACCTCGCCGCCCACCTCCAGGTCGTCGACGCCGAAGCCGTCGGCGACCTGGCCGAGCACGACGATGCCCTCGGGCAGCTCGACCGCGGCCAGCGCGAAGGGCACGTAGGGGTCCATGGCCGGCACGTACGGCGCCGGCGGCTGGTAGCGGGCGTCGGTGTAGGACCACACCGCGCCGCGCCGGGACAGCTCGACGCTCTCGTGCTGGTCGCCGTCGCAGTACGGGTTGCGGCAGAAGGCGCCCGCAGCGCCCTCCTCGGCGACGGGCACCGGCGGGAAGACGAGGTTGCTGCAGGCGGTGCAGCGCGACGCCAGCAGGCGCGGCTCGTCACCGGTGGTGAACCAGCCCTCGATGACGGGGGTGGCGGACGTGGTGGTCACGCTGGAGGCCTCCTGAACTAGAACGCGTTCTACATCCTAGCAAGGTGACCGCCCGCGCGATGCCGGGCTCAGCCCTCGTCCGGGTCCTCCGGCGGCGGCGGACCGGGCTTCTTGCAGACCACGGTGTCCGAGGGTGTGTAGACGGTGTGGAACTTCTCGGTGTGGTCGACGGCCGACTCGCCGTGCTTGCGGAAGATCCGGGTGACGTCGACCTGGAACCCGGACCAGCCGGAGTGCGGCTCGCAGTCGGGCGTGTTCAGCGTGCGGGTCGCCGGCGGTGTGTAGCCGTAGCGGTCCGAGGTCGTGGACTCGATGTCCCACACCTTGGTGGACCACATCTGCACGGTGACCTTGCCCGCGCGGGAGTAGCTGCTCGGCTCGACCCAGGCGTGGATGAGCACGCCGTGGTCGGTGTCGTTCTGGAAGCGCAGGTCGACCGTCGGCCACGCCACGGTCGCCTCGCGGCCGACCGGGTAGCGGTCGATGTAGAACGAGTGCGGCTTGTGCTCGATGTCCTTGAGGCCGGCGAAGAACATGGCGTTGAAGAGCGTGGTCGCCATCTGCGAGACGCCGCCGCCGAGGTCCTTGCGCAGGATGCCGTTGCTGATGATGTAGCCGGACGTGAAGCCGTTCTCGACGGTGCGCTCGCCGACGGTCTCGTTGAGGGAGAAGGTCTCCCCCGGCTTGAGCACGGTGCCGTCGATGATCTCGGCGGCACGGCCGATGTTGACGTTGCGGTAGTCCGCGTGGGGGTACGTCGTGGAGAACTCCGAGACCTTCTCCACGATCTTGAGGTCGCGGGCGTCCTTCGTGGTGAACTCGGCCTCGGTGACCTCGGCCTCGACCTCGCCGCTGCGCGAGCCCTTCGCGGCGGTGAGCAGGCCGGTGAACACCTCGACCACGTCGGCCGGGTCGAACTCGACGCCGGGCTTGGCGGGCACGACGCGGGGCTTGTTGCGCACGAGCCGGACCGTGGCGTCCACGGGCTTGCCGTCGGAGGTGGCCGCCTCGACCAGCTTCAGCAGCTTCTTCTCGTCGACGACGGGGGCCAGCTCGCCGTCGCGGGGCGCCATCGAGAGCACGCGGGCGAAGCGCCTGGGAGCCAGGCGCACCTCGTTCTCACCGAAGACCAGCGTGACCGGCCCGGACATCGCCGGCTCGGCGAAGTCCTCGACGGCCTCGGCCACCTGCTCGGCGCCGATCTCGGGCTGGGCGGTGGTGACCGCGAGGTCGACCGCGTCCTCGCCCTCGAGGAAGGCGTCGGTGATCGCGTCCCGCGCGGCGGCGGCATCGATCGCCTCACCCGGGACCGGGTCGACCGTCTCGACGCCGTCGGCGGTGAACAGGACCTGACCGTCCTTCGGCGGGGTGCCCAGGCCACGGGCGGCCTCGGTCAGGCGCTCCTCGAAGAGCTCCTCGTCGAGGGTGACCACGGCGTCGAGGTCGTCGCCGCCGGTGAAGTAGTCCCACTGCCGGCCGGGGCTCCAGCTGTCCTCGGCCCCGGCCTCGTCGAGGGAGGCGTCGTAGTCGACGGCCAGCCCGACGTCGGCGGGCTTGATCCGCGCGCGGGCCCGGTCCCCGTTGTTGCCCTCGCCGGGCAGCCGGTGCTCGACCGTGATCGCGATGGGGTCGTCGGCGCGCGGCCCGAAGGCCTCCTCGAGCTTCTCTCGCGCAGCCGCGCGGGTCAGCCCGCCGACGTCGACGCCGGAGATCGTCGTGCCGGGCGGCACCTTGTCGCCGGCCACCGCGTGGGCTGCGGCGTAGCCGCCGCCGACCAGCAGGAGGAGCACGACCACGACCACCACGACGGCCCTGCCGCCGGGGCGCTCGCGCTTGGCGTCGGCGTCCTTCGCCACGTCATCCCACATTCCCACGGGCGCCATCCTAGGGAGCCGTCTCCGCTCCCCCTGAATCGTGGACCTGGCGGGGGCGGCGGAAGAAGCCGGCGACACCGCCCGCCAGGACGACCGTCCCGGACAGCAGGAGGGTGTAGCCGCGGCCGTCCGCGGCGATCAGGTAGTCGCCCTCGGCGCGCTCCGCGCTCGCCACCGCGAGCACGACGAGCCACCCCGCGGCGAAGGCCGGGCGCCCCCACCAGCCCGGCACAGCGGCGACCAGCACGGCGGCAGTGGTGGCGAGGCCGAGCAGCAGCCCCCAGGGGTAGCGGTGCAGGAGGACGGCACAGGTGCCGACCGCCGCGCCGGCGAGCAGCCACAGCACGGCGAGCAGCACCCGCTGCAGGACCACCACGGCGTCGTACCGCTCAGGCAGGGATGCCGGCGAAGAGGTCGGTCTCCCAGCCGTTGTCCCCGTCGGTGTCGCCGGGGACGCCCTTGACCAGGCAGTACTGCTCGCGACCGAAGGCCTGCGCGCCCTGGTTGTTGGAGAGCGCGAAGAACGGCCCGTCGGTGGTGATCTGGGTGGCGTGCGCGCGCAGCGCGGCGAGCTTGCGCTCGACGAAGTCGGAGGCGTCGACCTCGCAGGTGATGTCCTCGTCGCGACGGAAGATCGGCGGCAGGTCCCCCTCGGGGTCCATGCCCTCGAACGTCGTCGTGTCACCCTCGGCGCGCAGGCGGCGCAGCCCCTCGCGGACCCGGCTCTCCGACATCGCGCCCCAGTAGATCTTGGCGATGTCCCAGGCCTCCCCCAGGTCGCGGCGGTACGGCGGCGCGGCAGCCAGCTGCGCGGCGTACATCGCGACGCGGTGGGCCTGGATGTGGTCGGGGTGGCCGTAGCCGCCGAACTCGTCGTAGGTGACCAGCACCTGCGGCCGCACCTCGCGGATCACGGAGACCAGGTGGGTCGCGGCCGCGGTGAGGTCGGCGTTCCAGAAGGCGTTCTCGTGCACGTCGTCGGCGGCGACGGCGTGGCCGTCCTCGTGCCACTTCATGCCGGAGTCGCGGTAGGTGCCGAAGCCGCCGAGGAAGCGGTGGTCGGTCACGCCGAGCTCGGCCATCGCGGCCGCGAGCTCGCCCCTGCGGTGCTCGCCGAGGCGGTCCTCCCGGTCAGCGGCGAGGTGCTCGAGCTCCGGGACGAGGATCTCGCCCATCTCCCCCGCCGTGCAGGTCACGAGCGTCACGCCGCGACCCTCGGCGACGTACTTCGCCATCGTCGCGCCCTGCCCGATCGACTCGTCGTCCGGGTGGGCGTGGACGAGCAGCAACCGGTGTGCCGGGGTGTCGGTCATGCACCCGAGGGTAATGATGGGCGCCATGACGGACTCGCCCGGGCGGATCACGGGGACCGCCGCCGCGCTCACCCTGCTCGCCTCCGCGCTCACCGGCTGCGGGCTGCTCGCCGGGAGCTCCGACCTCGAGGACGCGCTGGAGTACCTGCCCGGCGACAGCACGACGGTCGCCTTCGTGCACCGCGCCGCCGTCGCCGAGCGCGTCGGGCTCGAGGACCTCTCCACCCCGGCGTCGGAGGAGGAGATGGACCAGTGGGTGCAGTCGCAGCTCGAGGAGGGCTACGGCACCGAGCTCGCGAACTGGGTGCAGGTCATGCAGGACGCCGCCTTCAGCGACCTCGACGTGGTGTGGGAGGCGGTGGGCAGCCACCCCGACCGCGCGCCGGTGCGGGTCTGGAAGCTGGACGACGGGATCGACGTCGACGAGGTCGCCGACGACCTGGAGGACGCGGGCTACGAGCGGGGCGAGGACGGCGACGTGCTGACCTTCGAGATCACCCTCGACCAGGCCGAGGGCAGCCTGTACGGCGACCGGTACCCGGCTGTCCTGCAGCGGCTCGCGCTGGTGCCGGACGAGCGGCTGGTGCTCTCCGGCGACGTCGAGCTCGCGATCGACGTCGCGGAGGACGACGTGGACTCGCTCTCGGACGAGGGCAGCCTCGACGACCTCCTCGACCACGCCGCCGACCTCGACGAGCTGGAGTACGCCGGGTTGCAGCTCGACCCCGCCTGCGGGCCCGCCGGCGGGCAGGTGAGCCCCGAGGTGCTCGAGCGGGAGTACGACGGCCTCGCACACCCGGACGCCGGGCTGGCGCTGTTCTCCGCCCCGGACGAGCTGCTGGCGGTGCGGTCCTTCGACGACGAGGACACCGCGGCGGGCGACGCCGAGGGACTGGAGACCTGGCTGGCCGAGCGTGCGCCGGCGACCGGGTTCGAGGCCGACCTCGACGTCCGCGCCGACGGCAGCACGGTGCTCGCCGAGGGCTCGTTCGACGACGACCGGCGGATCCTCGCGACGGCCTGGGTCCAGCGCGGCGGACCGTTCAGCTGCCCTCCGGCCTCTTGATCCGGCGCGGCTGGTCGGGCAGTGGCAGCACGAGCGGGGGTGCCTGCGGCGACTCGCCCGCAGCAGGCTCGGGGTCGTCGTAGTCCAGCCATCCGTCGTACATCTCGACGAGCATGTCCAGCTGGATCTCCGGCGCGTCGGTGAGCACCGCCCACGGGTGGTCCTCGTCGTCGTCCTCGCCGGCGAGCCGCTCCCGCACGACCTCGGCGGCGTAGCCGCCCCGCACCAGCGTCTCGGCGGCCTGCCGCGCGTGCTCCTCGTCGAAGAAGATGCCCCTCACGCCTCCCATGATGGCGCAGGCGCCGTCGCCGGGACTTCGGTGGCGGGGCTACCGTGGCCGCCGTGGCCGGACTGCACCTGACCCGAACCGCCGAGAACATCGACGAGATCGACGCACTCGCCGCTGCCCTCGCCGCCGACGGCGGCGGCCGGGTCGGCATCACCGGGATGGTGCCCGACCTGCCCGGCCGGCTCCGGCGGACCTTCGCCCCGACCCCGCGGCTGCTCGGCCGCAAGGTGGTGCGCGCCTACACCTGGGACGCCCACGACCGTCGCGACCCGGCCTGGTACCCGCAGGGCATCACCACGTCGGTCGGCACCGGCTTCCGCGAGCAGCACGGCCACGACGTGCTCGCGACCTCGTGGTACTCCAAGCAGGGCGCCGGCTCGCGGATCAGCATCGTCGACGTCGAGCACCGCCGCTACGCGCACGTGCTGCTGGTGACGCCGACCGTCGAGGACGGCGTGCCGGGGCTGCGCCCGCTCAAGGTGCACGCGGGCGGCATCGTGTGGCACGGCGACTACCTGCACGTCGGCGCGACCGGCAAGGGCCTCTTCACCTGCCGGATGGACGACATCCTGCGGGTGCCCGCCGGGTCGTCGTACGAGACGTGGGGACACCGCTACGTGCTGCCGGTCCGCTTCGCCTACCAGGGTCAGGCCGACGAGGGCATGACCCGGCTGCGCTTCTCGTTCTTCACCGTCGACCACAGCGCCAGCACCCCGTCCCTGCTCGTCGGCGAGTACGGCTCGACGAAGCAGACCCGTCGGTTCGCGCGCTTCCCGCTGGACCCCGAGACCCGGCTGCTGCTGGCCGACGTCGAGGGCCGGTCGCTGCCCGACGTCGACGACCGCGGCCAGACCCGGATGCAGGGCGTGTCCGTCGTCGACGGCACCTACTACGCCACCGCGTCACGCACCCCGCTCTTCCCCGGCTCGATGTACGTCGGCACGCCGGGCGAGTTCCGCGAGGTGCGGTGGGCCACCCCGATCGGTCCCGAGGACCTCGTCTGGTGGCCGGACACGGGCTGCCTGTGGTCGGTCACCGAGCACCCGCACCGCCGCTGGGTGTTCGCGATGCGGCGCTCCGAGCTGCGCCGCTGAGGCCGGCTGCCGCGCGT